>CANORV010000016.1 GCA_947569245.1 uncultured Mycoplasmatota bacterium
TATTTTTTTATTTTAATCTTATTTTTTCAAAAAAAGCTTACAAAGGAAAAAATACGTAAAAATTAACTCTTCACTTTTTTTAATTAGTGTGGTAAAATTTATATGTTTTGTGAGAAAAGAGGTATGTTTTATATGAAAAAGACAAAAATTGTATGTAGCATTGGACCAGCTAGTAATCAAGCAGATGTAATGGAAAAAATGGTTCTTGCTGGTATGAATGTTGCAAGACTTAACTTTACACATGCAACTGATGAAGAGAGGACTTTGTTTTGTAATTCAGTTCGTGAAGTACGTAGAAGAACTGGTATGAATGTTGCTATTCTTTGGGATACAAAGGGACCTGAGTTTCGTAGTGGAATGATGGAAAATGATGGAATTGATTTAATTCCTGGTAAGAATATTAGAATTGTTAAGGATAGTGTTCTTGGAACAGCTGAACGTTTTTCTGTAAATCATCCAGAAGCTTTAGATGATTTAAATGCAGGAGATTTATTTTTACTTGAAAATGCCAAGATGAAGCTTGAAGTTTTAAGTAGAGAAGAAGATGGTATTACATGTAAGATAATCGATGGAGGTAGACTTGGAAATAGAAAAAGTTTAAGTGTACCTGGTGTTAATTTGAATATTCCGTTTGTAAGTGAACTTGATCGTCAAGATATTAAATATTCATGTGAAAATGGTGGAGAGTTTTTAGCACTTTCATTTGTATCTACACCAGAAAATGTTTTAGAAGTAAAGGAAATTCTTAAAGAATATAAAAGAGAAGACTTACAAATTATTTGTAAGATTGAAAATCAACTTGGTGTTGATAACTTAGAGGAAATTTTGAAAGTTTCTGATGGTGTTATGGTAGCACGTGGAGATTTAGGTGCTGAAATACCAAGTGAGATGTTACCAATTGTACAAAAACAGATGATTCAAACTGCTCGTCGTATGGGAAAAATATGTATTGTTGCAACTGAAATGTTAGAGACAATGATGGAAAATATGCGTCCAAAAAGAGCAGAAACTAGTGATATTGCTAATGCTGTTTTAGATGGAACAGATGCTGTAATGTTATCTGGAGAAACTACAGTTGGAAAACATCCAATTGAAACAGTTAGTGCTATGGCTAAAATTTGTGAAACAACTGAAAAATATGCTGAATTTGATTATACTTCAAAAAATACTAAGTTATATGATAAGACCGCAGCTATTGCTAATAATGTTGTTGAGACTTCTAACCGTTTAGATGTTAAAGTAGTATGTGCAGCTACTATGAGTGGACTTACTGCTAGAGTTATTAGTAATTTGAAGCCAAATGCACCAATTCTTGCATTAGTTCCAGATGAAAAGACAGGAAGAAGACTTGCTTTTAACTGGGGTGTATATCCTGTAGTTGTTTCTGAACTTGCATCAACTGATGAAGTACTTGAAAGAAGTATTGATAAAGCAAAAGAATTTATTGATCTTAATAAAGGTGATTTAATTATAACTACTGGTGGTTTTCCTAAAAACAGTAGAACTAATTTTATGAGAATTGATGAAATTTAGATACTTAAAACTGCTATTTTAGGCAGTTTTTTGGTTATTTTAGGAAAATTTAGCTAAAATAAAAGAAAAATAAGCAAAAAATATGAAAAAACAGGTTGAAAATTGTCGAATATTGTAATATAATCTTTTGTAGTGGCAAGAGTAATCATTAAGTTTACTTTTGTAAAACATGGAAGGAGGGGAAATTGATGACTCAAGTAACAGTTAAAAATGGAAATCTTGATTTTGCTCTTAGAAGATTTAAACAAAAAGTAGCAAAAGATGGAGTCCCTTCTGAATGTAAAAAAAGAGAAGGTTATGATAAACCAGGAGTTAAAAGAAGACTTGCTAAAAAAGAAGGAATCAAGAACACTAAGAAGAGAAACAGAAACAAAGGAAACAGGGATTAATTCACTGATTCCTTTTTTAAATTTTAGAAAAAAGATTTTATTATATTACTTTATATGATAAACTAATATTAGTTGTTTTTAGTATATAAAAAATTTTATTTTTTATATCTATAATATTATATAGAAAAGAGGAAAATGAATGGATTTAGTAAAAAGAGTTGATCAAGATTTAGTCGATGCAATGAAAAAACAAGAGAAGCTTAGACTTACAGTTATTAGAGAAATTAAAGCTGCAATGAAACAAGCTGTTATCGATTTAAAAAAAGAAATGAATGATGAGTTGGTAATCGATGTTGTAAGCCGTGGTATTAAAACCCGTAAAGAATCAATTAAAGAATTTGAAAAAGGAAATAGAAGTGACTTAGTAGATAAAACTAAAGAAGAAATTAAAGTTTTAGAAAGTTATTTACCTGTTCAACTATCAGATGATGAAATAGAAAAAATAATTAACGATGTTTTTCTTCAAGTAAAACCAGAAAAACCAAGTGATATGGGAAAAGTAATGAAAGAAATAACTCCACTTCTTAAAGGAAAAGCTGACATGAAAATGGTTAGTGAAATGATAAAAAACAGACTAAATTAATAATGGTAATTTAAAACATATGGGGATACTCATATGTTTTTATCTGATTATTTTTAATATAAAAAAATAAATTGTTGCATATAGTTAGATAGGTGATATTCATGTTAAATAAAGTTATGAATTATATTAAAGATGATTGTTTTAATATTACACTTACTAATGATATGATAAATGTTAATAACTACTTAGATATTAATTATATGGAGGATGATAAAATATCACTTAGATATAAAAAAGGAACTCTTCTTATTAATGGAAAAAATTTGGTAGTTAAAAAATTACTTGATAATGAAATATTGATTGTTGGAGATATTTTAGAAATTGATTTTAAATAGATATAGACTTAAAATTTCAGGAAGAGATCCGAAAAGATTTATAAAGACTTTAAATAAGAAAAAAATTAATTTGTATAAAGTTGATATTGATTATAATAACTCTTATTTAATAATTGATGTTTCTTATGATGATTACGAAAAAATAAAAGAGATTAAAACAGTTTTATATAAAATAGAAATAATAGATGTTTTTGGTGCTAAAAAAGTTAGTAAAATGCTATTTAAATACCAAGTTTTTATTGGTTCTTTAGTTGTTGGTGTTATACTTTTTTTAATTTTAATTAATATGATATTTGATATTGAAATTATAACAACGGATAGTAAATTAAAAAAAGATATTCAAGAAATTCTTAAGGAAAATGGTATATCTAAATATAAATTTGTTAAATCGTATAATGATATAGAAAAAATTAAAGCTAAAATTTTAAAAGATAAAAGAGAGAGTATCGAATGGCTTGAAATTGAAAGGGTTGGTACTAAATATATAGTTAAATTAGAACCTCGTAAAACGAAAGATATAAGTGATGATAAAGTTCCTAGAGATTTAATTGCTAAGAAAAGTGGAATTATTTTAGAACTTAAAGTAGAAAGTGGAGAAGTTGTAAAAAAAGTAAATGATTATGTTAGAAAAGGTGATGTCATTGTCAGTGGTAAGATAATGAAAGATGAAGAAGTAAAAGAATTAGTTAAATCTAAAGGGAAAATTTATGCAGAAACGTGGTATAATATAAGAGTAGAGGAACCTGTTTATTATAAAGAAGAGAAAAAAACAGGAAAATCTAATTATGTATTTATGGTAAACTTTTTAAATAAGACATATAAATTTTTTGATTTTAATAAATTTGAAAGAGTTAAAAGTAAAACACTTTTTTCTTTAAGAAACTTTTTATTACCTATTTCAATTGGAATTAATAAGCAAGAGGAAATTGAGGTTGCAGAAGAAGTTAATACTGTTTCTAATGCTATATTTTTAGCATCGTTAAAGGCTAAAGAAAAATTACTTGATACGCTTTCTGATGATGATGAAATATTAATGCAAAAAAGTTTGAAAATTACAGAAGAAGATAGTAAAATAATAGTAGAGGTATTTTTTAAAGTTAAAGAAGATATAACAGATTATATTGATATTAGTTTAGATTTAGAAGAAAGAGTAGAGTGAGGTGTAAGATGATGCCGTTAGATAGTGCTATTCGTGGAGTAATGGAGTTTAGTTGGCCAATGATAGTTATTAGTGTTTTAGTGGTATCTAGTATTAGGCTTACGGATATTATTAAGAATAAAAAGAAATTTATTTTGTATAAAGAACTTACTAATTTGTTTTTTATAGTTTATATTCTTTGTCTGTTTCAGGTTGTTACTTTTCAAGATCCTTTTGGATTTGGAAGTAATAATTTTGTACCATTTAGGGAAATATCTAGATATTCTTTTGGAAGTAGGTTATTTATAAAGAATGTTATTGGTAACTTAGTAATGTTTATTCCTTATGGGATATTTGTTAGTTTATATACAAAGATGGATAAAAAGTTTGGAGCTTTTTTATTAATAGCTTTTGCATCTGTTTCAATTGAAACAACACAACTTCTTATTGGTAGAGTTTTTGATATAGATGATATTATGTTAAATATAATAGGTGGAATGATAGGCTTTTTTATCTATTCTTTTATTAGAAAAGTTGGACAAGTATTACCTGATAAATTAAAAAATGATTGGATATTAAATATTGCTATGATAATTGTATTAGTTTCTTGTTTTTTGTATTTAGGGAGGTTGATGGTTTAGTATGAATTATATTGATATTTCTAATAAAACTAATGAAGAATTGGACTACTATATGAAACTTTTAGATAAATTATTTCAATTTGCAACGAAGAAAGAAAAGCTTGATAACGTTTCATTTTCAGTTGTTTTTGTCGATGATTTAATGATTCATGAAATTAATAAGACTTACAGGAATATTGATAGAGCTACTGATGTTATTAGTTTTGCTTTAGAAGATAATATGGATATTAAAACACCTATTAGATTACTGGGAGATATTTATATTTCTATCGATATGGCACGTAAGCAACATGTTTGTTATGGACATTCTCTTGAGAGAGAAATTTGCTTTTTAGCAGTGCATGGCTTTTATCATTTGTTAGGATATGATCATATAAAAAAAGAAGACGAAGTTGTGATGTTTCAAAAACAGGAAGATATTTTAAATGAATTTGGTATTAAAAGAGGTTAAAGGAGTTGATTTTGATGTTTATTAGAAAACATAATTTTGTAAAAAGAAGAAAGGATGAGGGAACACCTTTACAAAGGTATTGGGCAAGTTTTAAGCACGCAGTAGATGGAATAGTTTATGCTATGGAAGTTGAACATAATATGTTAATTATTATGATTGCAACGATAGTTACTCTAGTACTAGGGTATGCATTAGAAATTTCTACAATTGAGGCTATTATAATTATTATGTGTATTTGCTTGGTTATGGCCTGTGAAATGATTAATACTGCAATTGAGGCTGTAGTTGATTTAATTACATTAAAAGAAAATGATCTTGCTAGAATTGCTAAAGATAGTGTTAGTAGTGCAACTTTAATCTTGTCTTTTATGTCTTTAATAATTGGACTTATTATTTTTGTACCTAAAATAATTGAGCTATTTTAAGAGGTGTTTTATGCTAGAAAAATTACAAAATCTTAGTAAAAATAGTCAGAGTAATTATTACCATTATCCAGTTTCATCTATAGTAGAATGTAACGATGGTACTTTGTTTTACGGAGTTAATGTCGAAACCAGTTCACCTGGTTCTGGGATTTGTGCAGAAAGAAATGCTTTGTTTAATGCTCTTTCTCATGGGTATAAAAAGGATGACTTTAAAAAAATTCATATTTATAACTTAACAGATAAAGCTATTACACCATGTTTTGTATGTAGACAAGCCTTGGTTGATTATTGCAATATGGATATAGAAATTATTAGTTATACTGATAATTTTAAAAAGAGTTATCATCTTAGTGATTTGTGTCCTTTGTCATTTGATAAAAAGGATTTATAGATAGGGGGAAAACATTTATTTATGAAAAGCGGATTTGTTAGTATAGTAGGAAGACCAAATGTTGGGAAAAGTACTCTTATTAATAATATATTAGAGACGAAACTTGCTATTGTTTCTAAAAAGGCTCAGACGACTAGAAATGTTATTCAAGGAGTTTATAATGATAGTGATAGTCAGATAGTTTTTGTCGATACACCAGGAATTCATAAGCCACAAAATAAACTTGGTTCTATTTTAAATAAAAAAACTTATCACATGATGGATAATGTTGATTTAATCTTGTTTTTAGTAGATGTTTTTAGTGGCGTTGGTAAAGGAGATATGTTTGTTTTAGACAAAATAAAGGATTTAGAAATACCAATTATTTTAGTCTTAAATAAAGTAGATAAAATTCCTAAATTAAAGATACTTGAGATTATTGATAAATTAAAAGATGTTTATCCTTTTGAAGAAATTGTACCAATATCTGCTTTGAAGGGAGATAATGTTTTAGAACTCGTTAAAGTCATAAAAAAATATTTGCCAGATCAAGAAAAGATTTTTGATGATAATACATTTACTAATATTTCAACCAAGTTTTACGTTAGTGAAATAATAAGAGAAAAAGTTTTACTTTTTACTGAAAAGGAAGTACCACACTCTGTTACTTGTTTGGTAGAAACTTTAAGTGAAGAGAAAGAAAAAGTATATATTCAGGCACTGATTATAGTAGATCGTGATAGTTTAAAAAAGATTATTATCGGTTCAAATGGTAGTTTGATTAAAAAGATTGGAGAATCATCAAGATTAGATTTAGAAGAATATTTCGGAAAGAAAGTTTATTTAGAAACTTTTGTTAAAACAATAGATAATTGGAGAGAAAAAGAAAAATATTTAAAAGAATTAGGAATAGATGAATTAGAATCGTAATTTTTAAACATTATATTACTAAGAGGTGATATAATGAGTGAATTGTTTTGGAAATTATTCAACAAAACAGGAAACATTAATTATTACAACATAGATAAAAAAATGAAAGAAAAGAGATAGTTTAATGAAGATAGTAAAAGTTGAAGGTATTATTTTAAGTGACACTAATTACAGTGAATCAAGTAAAATTTTAAATGTTTTTACAAAGGAATTTGGAATGATTGGTATTATGTCCAAAGGATGTCGAAGTGTAAAAAGCAAACTTAGAAGTGTGAGTTCTAAATTTACTTATGGTTATTTTCATATTTATTATAAAGAAAATGGCTTGTCTACTTTAATTAGTGTCGATGTTATTAATCCATTTAAAAATATTTTGTCTAGTATCGATAAGATAAGTTATCTATCATATATAAGTGAGCTTGTTATGCAAGTTGTTAAACAAAGTGATGATGATAATATATTCGATACTTTTATTGCTGCTATAAAAAAATTAGATGAGGGGTATGATGCTTCACTAATTACTAATATTATCGAAATTAAGATGCTCTTCTTTTTAGGAGTCTTACCTTGTATTGATTGTTGTAGTATTTGTGGTAGTAGTAAGAATATTGTTACTATTTCAAGTAAAAGTGGAGGGTATGTTTGCTCTAATTGTTATCAAAATGAAAAAATATATAATGATAAAACAATTAAATTGATAAGATTATTTTATTATGTTGATATTAATAAAATTAGTAAGCTTTCAATAAGTGAAAATATAAAAACTGAGGTTAATGAGTTTTTAGATAATTATTATGATAATTATACTGGACTTTATTTAAAGAGTAAAAACTTTTTGAAAAATTTAGCAAAGTTAGGGTAGTGATAAAATGAAGAAGTTTAAGTCATATTATATAGCAAGTCTAATTGTTTTTTTAATTTTTTTAATTATTTTTGTAGTAAAAGGAATTTTTCCTTTTGGAGAAAATTCTCTTATTTATAGTGATATGCATGATCAGATTACAGCTTTTTATTATCATTTTTATGATAGTATAGTTGGAAAAAACTCATTATTTGTTAATTTTTCAACAAGTGGTGGAATAAATTTTTTTGGAATAATGGCTTATTATATAATTAGTCCTTTTAATTTTTTACTATTTTTGTTTGATAGAGATAAAATTTATTTGGCAGTGTCTTTGATAGTTGTATTTAAGGTTTTAATGACAGTTTTAACTTCTCTTTATTTTATTAATACATATTATAAAAAAATCCCTAATTTACTTAAGATAGCTTTGGCTTTATTATATGGCTTTAGTGGGTATACGATGTCTATGTATTTGATTACACCTTGGATGGATGCTATGTATATGTTACCTCTTATTTTAACTGGGTTAAGGAAAGTACTTGATTTAGAAAGTCCAACTTTTTATATTTTTACTTTGACTATTTCAATAATTTTATGTTTTTATATATCATATATGATAATTATCTTCATCTTTTTTGCCTCTCTTATTTATTTATTGGTATATAAAAATAAAGAGGAAAGAAAAAAGGCTATAGTAATGCTTGGTGTTACAACAGTCTTATCTTTATTATTATCTCTTTTTATAGTTTATCCAGCTTATGATCAAATAAGTTTATCTTCGAGATTATCATCTTCATTCGATTCAATTCTTAATTCTAAAACTGGTCCTATCATTGATAAAACATCTTTTTTTACTTCAAGTGCACTTTATTTTGTCGGTGTTATTTTACTACTTTTTGATTATAAGAATAATAAAAAATTTTTATTATGGTATATACCTACATGTATGATTGTTTTGATTCCTTATATAATTGAACCAGTTAACAAAATATGGCACTTTGGAACTTATGCTTTTTTTCCATATCGTTTTTCTTTTATTGCAATTTTTATGTTATTAATTGGTTCAGCAAATTATTTTAATAATAATTTTAGTAAATTTAAAGAAAGAAAGGGTAACTTTAGAAAGTTTGGTGTTACTGTTTTAGGAATTATTTTTTCTTTAATAATAGTATTTGTTAGCAGGCATTTCTATCAAAAATTTCAATTTCAAATTAATAAATTATCAATATCTGGTGATAAATTACTAATTTTATTATTATTAGTAATGATGTTACTTACAATGATAGTTATATATGTTTCAATTAAAGTTTTAGGTAAAACTAAATTTGCACAAGGAATCATTCTAACTATTTCAATCGTTAATATTACAGCAGTTTCATTTTTCTATTTTGGTATGGATTTTGATCAAAAAAGACTTAATAGTGTTTATAAAGATTTACAATTAATTGAAAAGGATTATCATGATAAAGATTTTTATCGTGTAAAAAACACTTCACTTAGATTGATAACTAATAATGGTATGGTTATGAGATATCATAATTTAGATCACTTTACTTCTTTAACTGATGGTAATAATATGAAAACTTTAAAACTTTTAGGGTTTAATTCTACTTGGACAAAAATATATTCAAGTATGGCAACAACTTTTAGTGACTATCTTTTAGCTAATAAATATTTGATTAAAGAGTATTTTGAAAATAATGATGACAATTATGAATATGTAAAAAGTTATGGAACATTGGATTTTTATAAGTTGAAAAACGACATATCATATGGATATTTTGTTGATAAAAATATAAGTATAGTTGATAAAAAAGATACTTTTGATGTTCAAAATAGTATTTATAAAGCCATTACAAAAGATGGTGATTTATTTACGATATATGATTCTTTTGATAATTATAATTTAGAAATAAAAGAGGATAAAGATAGTGGTGTTACATCATATAAAATTATAGATGATGATGAGTATAGTTACTTAGAAAAGGATATAAATATTGTTGGTTTACAAAGACTTTATTTTAATTTATATTATTCTTTGATAAATGTTGAAAATTATGAAATTAATGATAATATCGATATTTATGTAAATGGGAAATTAATGGCTAAAAATTTTCCTAATCAGTATTATACTGGAACTTTAGATTGTGGAACTTATGAAAATGAGATTGTAACAGTAAGAATTGTTTTTAAAAAGAGTTTATCTTTAAAAAATATTTCTGCTGGTGTAATGAATATAGAGAAACTTAATAATTTTGTCGAAAAAGAAAAAATCAACTCTCAAATTGATTTTAGTAAAAATAAAGTTAAGGTTAGAGTAGAAAGTGATGGAGAAAATCTTTTATTTATACCAGTTACTTATAGTGATGGATATAGTGTTAAGGTTAATGGTGTAAAAAGAGATGTTATTAAGGTCTTTGATAATTATTTAGGTGTTTATACTGATGATGGAGTTAATAATATAACTTTTACTTTTGTGCCACCAAAATTTAAGGTTTCATGTGTTATTAGTATTATTACATTAATTGTAACAATTATTTTAATTAAGTATAATTTATTTTTAAATATTAGAGAAAATAAAGTTATGAAATTTTTAGCAGAGAAGGTATACCTTTCAGTTTATTTATTTGCTATTATATTAATGTATATTGTGCCAACAATTTGTTTTATCTTGTCTTATTTTATTAACTTTTAGGATTACTTTTAATAATACTTATATTAAGTTTTGTTAGAATGTAAGTAGTAGAAATAAAATGATTGACAAAACTTTAGCATACGTTTAAAATTATATGTATCGATGTGATGATATACTGTGGAAGGTATGGAGCAATATAAAAAAAGTGATTCTTCTAGAATAAATAGGGTGGAACCGCGACTTTATACTCGTCCCTATAATGTTCTAGGAGTTTTCAAATTTTAGGAGGATAAAAATATGGAAAAATTGACTATGGATAAACTTACTAATTTTTGTAAGCAATATGGATTTATATTTCAAGGTAGTGAGATATATGGTGGTCTTGCTAATACTTGGGATTATGGTCCGCTTGGTGTAGAGTTAAAAAATAATGTAAAAAAGGCTTGGTGGAAGAGATTTATTGAGGAAAAGGATAATAGCTATGGGTTAGATGCTGCTATTCTTATGAATAAAGAAGTTTGGGTAGCATCAGGGCATGTTTCTAGTTTTTCTGATCCTTTAATAGATTGTAAGAAGTGTAAGGCACGACACCGTGCTGATAAATTATTAGAGGAATTTACAAATGGAGAAGAAACAGGGGATGGATGGTCTAATGAAAAATTAGAATCATTTATTAAAGATAACAAAATAAAATGTCCTAAATGTGGAGAGTCTGATTTTACTTCTATAAGACAATTTAATCTTTTATTTGAGACACATATGGGAGTTACAGAAGATACTAAAAGTAAAGTCTATTTAAGAGGAGAAACTGCTCAAGGGATATTTATTAATTTTATGAATGTTCAAAGATCAATGAGAGCTAAACTACCATTTGGAATTGGTCAAATAGGTAAGGCCTTTAGAAATGAAATAACTCCTGGTAATTTTACTTTTAGGACTAGAGAGTTTGAACAAATGGAATATGAGTTTTTCTGTAAACCTAACGATGATTTGAAATGGTTTGATTACTATCAGGATTATTGTATGAAATTTTTGACTGATATCGGTTTAAAAGAGGATAATTTAAGACTTAGAAAACACAATAAAGAAGAATTAGTATTTTATAGCAAAGCAACTACTGATATTGAATTTAAGTATCCTCATGGATGGGGTGAACTTTGGGGAATAGCTGATAGAACAGATTATGATTTAACAGTTCATTCTAATCATTCGAAGACAGATCTAGTGTATTTAGATCCTGATACAAATGAAAAATATATACCATATGTAATTGAGCCTTCTGTAGGATGTGATAGATTAGTACTTGCTATTCTTGCAAATAGTTATGAAGAGGAAGTTTTAGAAGATAATACTACTAGAGAAGTAATGCATTTTGCACCTTTTCTTGCTCCTTATAAAGTAGCAGTATTACCTTTAATTAAAAAATATCACAGCAATAAAGCATTAGAAATTTTTGATTTGTTAAATAAAAAATTTATGACTTCTTATGATGATACAGGTAATATTGGTAAAAGATACCGTAGACAGGATGTTATAGGAACACCTTTTAGTATTACAATTGATGATAATACATTAAATAATAATGTTGTAACAATTCGTGATAGAGATACAATGCAACAAATTACTATTGAAGTAGAAAAAATAATTGATTATATAAATGAAAAGATTTCCTTTTAGTTGGGAAATCTTTTATTTAACTTTCTTATACCAGTAATGGAAGTATTACCTTCTGATATGGGGTTATTTGGCATAATAATTATATTATCTTGTTTTTCTTTAATAAATGGCATTATAGAATCTGAAATGTCTTTATATACCATTTTAAATTCTTGATTATTTATGTAAGATTTAACTTTTTTATTTATTTCTTCATTATAGCTATTGTTATTTAATATAGCAATATGTAACATTTGTATAATAGCATAGTGATATGGTAAAATATCAAAATCGGATGAACGAGCAATATTGTTGTGATTTAAAACTTGTTTTTCTGTTAATTCATCAAGAGTTAATATAATTTTTTGAACATTCACTTTTTCTTGACATCTGTCATAAAAAAAGTGAAATTCTTGCATTGGGATATTTTCTAATGCAGTTAACTTTTTTAAATAATTTTCGTATTTTGTTCGTTCTAATCTTGTTATATTACTAGAAGTATTAATTAAACCCCTAAGATGACTTAAGTTGATACATATTTTATCAAATAATTCTTTATTATTTCCTTTTTCGACAATATCAAGAGCTTCTTTTTCATATGCTTCAAACATTGTTTCTAAATCTAATCTATTCATTATTTTAATCTCCCCTTAAATTTGTTGGTTTATAATATCATGTTTTTTATTAATTGTCAATTTAATTGGGACATTATTATTTTAAAAATAAGAATTGGATTTTCTAAATATGAGAAGTGAGTTAGATTTTTTAAAATAACATATTCACTTGCTTCAATGTTTTCATGCATTATCATACAATCTCTAACTGGGGTATCAATATCGTTTTCTCCCCAAATCAGTAGAACTTTACTTTTTATATCTTTTAGGTAAAATGTTAGATCCTCATTTACGACGTTTTTAAAGGTTTTTCTCATTTTTTCATCTAGGTTTTTATAATCAGTGCTAGCAAAATAATTAAATAAGTAGTTTAAATATTTGATTTGTAATTTTTTAGGAAGAAATATCTTTAATTTTTTTAAAAATTTATATGTAGTACTTCTTATTTTAGATTTTAGAGTCTTTTTGGGTTTTATACCTGCTCCATCAATAATAATAATATTACTAAATTTATAATTATAATAGCCTGTTAAAGTAATGATAATTCTAGAACCAAACGAGTGACCTATTAAAATAGGATCATCTAAGTTTAGGTAATTTATCCATTCATATATTAGGTCACTGTAGTCATAGATAGTTAAGTTTTTATTTGGAAATTTACTGTTTCCAAATCCTGGATAATCTAAAATATAAATAGTATAGTAGTCTTTTAGTAAGTCAATTAAGTAATTAAATGTTTTTCTTGTATCTCCCCATCCAGGAAGAATAATAATTACATTTTTACTATTTCCGTATTTTTCATAATATAAAGATATATTATTATATTCAAAAAACATATACTTCACCTAGTGTAATATATGTTATTTTTTTTAGAAGGAAACACTAGTGTGAAATGGAAAAGTAAATTCCAGTTTCAATATAAATAAATAGAATTAAGTCTTACACAAAGTTCTAGTTTAATATTTGTAACACTAAATTCCGGTTTTATGCCGAGAAAATTCATTGTTTTAGGCAGGATAATATCGTTATACTTTAAAGTAAAGTAATTGCTTTTTTCAATTACTTTACTATCTTTTTCCCAGATATTATCTTGGGTTCATGAAACAATGAAGGAATTGGAATAAATCCGGAATTTAATCTTTCATTTTTTGTTATTTTAATTTCTGTCTATTCTTCATTTTTAAATGCTTTCCTCCATTTTTTCTGGATTTTTGTCTTACACTATAGTTACATAAAATTTTTCTGGCTTTTACTTTTACAATTCACCAAACTTTTATTTAGGTTAAAAATTAATAAATATTATTCTCAATTATTTGTAATTATAGTATAATTAAGTGGTGGGTGATATTATGTTTGAAAATAAAAAGATATTTATTCTAGGATTTGCTCGTAGTGGGTATGAGGCTGCTAAATTGCTTGCTAAAAGAGGTAATTTTGTTTTGGTAAATGATGGAAAGGAAGAAAACTTTCATGATAAGGTTAGAATAGATGAATTAAAAAATCTTGGAGTAGAATTCTTTTTTGGAAGTCATCCTGATGATTTATTAGATTCTTCTTATGACTTTTTGATTAAAAATCCTGGAGTTGCAATTGATCATAAATATGTCGTTCGTGCAAAAGAATTAGGAATTGAAATTATTAATGAGGCTGAAATGGCTTTTAGAATTCTTTCTGAGCTTAAAAAAACTAAGTTAATAGCAATTACTGGTACTAATGGAAAAACAACTACAACGACGCTTATTTATCGTATTTTAAGTATGTTTAAAGATGGTGTTCATTTAGCGGGTAATATTGGATATCCACTTAGTGGTTTTATTGATTCTATAAAAGATGATGATATTATAGTTATGGAGGTATCTTGTCAGCAATTAGAAAATTTTAAAAATTTTAAACCTGATATAGCAGTTCTTACTAATATAAGTGAAGCACATTTAGAATTTATGAAGACATATGAACATTATACTTATGTTAAAAGTAAATTATTTATAAATCAAAGTAGTGATAATATAGCAATTATTAATATTGGTAATGATGAGGCTATGAGAATTACTAAAGATGTTAAAGCTACTACTAAGTATTTTTCTAGTAAGTCAGAAATTAATGGTTGTTATATAAAGGATGATGCAATTTATTATTATTCTGATAAAATAGTTTCTCTTAAGGATATTAAATTAAGGGGAGTTCATAATTATGAAAATATTATGGCAAGTATAATGGTTGCTAAAGAATTTGGTGTATCAGATGACATAATAAGAAAAGTATTGAGTGAATTTTCAGGTGTTGAACATAGATTAGAGCTTGTTTCAGTTGTTAATGGTGTTAAGTATTATAATGATACTGAAGCTACTAATATTAAGTGTACACAAATAGCGTTGTCATCTTTTGACGAAAAGGTTATTTTAATATTAGGTGGTTATGAAAGAGGACAAAATTTTACTGATTTAAGTGATTATTGTAGTAATGTTAAGGCAATTGTTGGTATTGGACAATGTAGAGATAGGGTAAAAGAATTTGGGGACAACATGAATATTTTTACAATTGTTTGTGATAATTTGAAAGATGCTTTTAAGTCATGTGTAGAGTTGGCTGATGCTGGTGATGTTGTTTTACTTAGTCCAGCAAGTGCTTCATGGGATCAATATAAGCAGTGTGAAGATCGTGGAGCAGAATTTAAGGAATATGTATTAAAGTTAGAAGATCAAAGTGATTGTATTATAGTTTAGAAAAGTGTAATTTTTAGTTTCTTATAAAGAAAAAATTGATATTTATATCTTTAATAATTATGAACTTTATTATATAATTGGTAATGGGTATCAATATATTTTTATTATAATTATTTGTTGTTATCCGTAAAATATTTATTGTTATATTTGTATTGAAAATAATGGTGAAGATGTAATTTTAAAAAAACTATAATGATATTTTTAAAATTATGTATAACTAGTAGAAAAGGAGAATTTTAATATGAAAATAGTTGATGTTAAGGCAAGAGAAATATTGGATTCTAGAGGAAATCCAACTGTTGAAGTTGATGTTGTTTTAGAAAACGGAATTGTTGGTCGTGCAGCAGTACCTAGTGGTGCTTCTACTGGTGAAAGAGAAGCATTAGAGTTACGTGATGGTGGAAGCCGTTATATGGGAAAAGGTGTTTTAAAAGCTGTTAATAATGTTAATGGTCCACTTAGAGATTTGGTTATTGGAATGGATGCTAGTAATCAAAAAGCTTTAGATTATAAAATGATTGAATTTGATGGAACTGAAACTAAGTCTAAGTTTGGTGCTAATGCTATTTTAGGTATTTCAATGGCAGCTCTTAAGGCAAGTGCTATTGAAAAGGGTCTTCCTCTATATAAATATGTTGGTGATGGCAAGAATCTTCCAGTACCAATGATGAATATTATTAATGGTGGAGCACATGCCGATAATAAGCTTGATTTTCAAGAATTTATGATTATTCCTCAAAGAGATAGTATAAAAGAAAGAGTTAGAGTTGGAGCTGAGGTGTTTCACAATTTGAAAAAGGTTCTTAACAGTAAAGGACTTGCTACTGGTGTTGGAGATGAAGGTGGATTTGCTCCTAATTTAAATAGTAATAGTGAAGGTTTTGAACTTATTATGGAAGCTATTAGAAATGCTGGATATGAGCCTGGAGTAGATGTTTGTTTAGCAATAGATGTTGCTGCAAGTGAATTTTATAAGGATGGAAAATATGTTTTATCAGGTGAGGGAAGAAGTTTATCAACTGAAGAGTTAGTTAATTTTTATGAGGAATTAGTAAACAAGTATCCAATTATTTCAATCGAAGATCCTGTTGATGAAAATGATTGGGAAGGTTTTAGATTAATTACTGAACGTTTAGGTGATAAAATTCAATTAGTTGGTGATGATTTATTTGTTACTAATAAGAAATGTTTACAAATGGGTATTGATAATCATGCTGGTAATGCTATATTACTTAAAGTTAATCAAATTGGTACCATTACTGAAACTCTTGAAACAATTGAACTTGCTAGAAAAAATGGGTATAAGACAGTTATTTCACATCGTAGTGGAGAAACTGAGGATACAACAATTGCTGATTTGGCAGTTGGACTTAACCTTGGCCAAATTAAAACAGGTTCTATGTCTAGAACAGATAGGATTTGTAAGTATAATCAGTTAATTCGTATTGAAGAAGAAATTGAAGGATAAGCTACTTTGAAAGATGTGTTATATTATTATAATCATCTTTTTTTGTATTAAATATTTTATTTTGTAGTTTCTTTAATTTGTTTAGTATTCTTTGATATATAATAATGTAAAAAGTGTTAAGAAGAATCCTTTTAGTACTTTTTTCTTTTATTTGTTTGCAATTTTAGTAAATTTATGATAAATTATGTAAGTAGATGAACGGAGGGATATAAATGGAAACATTTTTATTTATTGTATCAATTCTTTTAATTGTTATTGTCCTTTTACAAAGTAATAAGGCAGAAGGTGCTGCTCAGATTATTTCTGGTGGTAATTCTGATTTATTTAGTCAACGTAAAGAGCGTGGAGCTGAATTGATTATTAGCAGAGCAACAATGACTTTGGGCTTGATATTCTTTGTTGTAAGTTTAATAATGGATTTAATGTAAAAAAAGGGCAATGAGCTCTTTTTTTGTTGTGATTTTGTTATTTTTTACTTATAATATATGTAGGTAACATAAAAGGAGAATCATTATGAGGGAAAAAATATTAGATATATTAAAAAAAGAGGATAAGGCAAAATCATTAGAAGAGTTAGATAATTTACTTGGATTAACTACAGCTGATGAGTATAAAGAATTGGTTATTACTATTAATGAATTGTGTGATGAATATATAGTTTATCATTCTAATAAGAATCGTTATATGCTTATGGATAAGGGTCCTTTAAAGAAAGGGATTTTTCGTGCTAATAAAAAGGGATATGGTTTTGTAGAAATAGAAAATCAAGATGAAGATGTTTATATCTCTTTGGATAATGTAAATGGTGCTATTCATAATGATCATGTTTTAGTTGAAGAACTTCATAAGAAGCAAGATGGAAGAATTGAGGGACGAATTTTAAGGATTATAAAAAGAAGTATTCAATCGGTTGTTGGTGAAATTAAGTTTAAAAAGCAAATTGGCTTTGTTACACCAGATGATAATAAATTGCATTTTAAAGTAGTTATACCTAAAGGTAAAACTATGGGAGCTGTAGATGGCCATAAGGTCCTTGCTAGTATTATTGGACAGGCTAAGGGAAATAATTATCGAGGAGAGATTATTAAAATTTTAGGTCATAAAAATGATCCTGGTGTTGATATTTTATCAATTGTTTATAAATATGATATTGAAGATACTTTTCCGGATGAGGTTAAGGAAGAACTAAGAGATATTCCAATGGAAGTTGATAACGCTTCAAAAAGAGGAAGACGTGATTTAACTGATGAATGTATTTTTACAATAGATGGTGATGATACTAAAGATATAGATGATGCTATTAGTATTGAAAAACTTGATAATGGTAATTATAAACTTGGAGTTCATATTGCAGATGTTAGTTATTATGTCAAAGAAGGAACTGCACTTGATAATGATGCAATGAACCGAGGTACTAGTGTTTATTTAGTTGATCGTGTTATTCCAATGCTACCTCATCAACTTTCTAATGGTATTTGTTCGTTAAATCCAGGTGTAGAAAGACTTGCTATTTCTTGTGTTATGGAAATAGATAATAGTGGAAACATAAAAGATTATGAAATATTTGAAAGCGTAATTAAATCAAGAATTCAAATGACATATAAAAAGGTCAATAGTATATTAGAGGATAATATTGTACCAGAAGGTTATGATGCCTATGTTGATAAGTTGCAGCAAATGTCGGAGCTTGCTAAAGTTTTACGTAAGTCAAAGCTTGCTAGGGGATATTTAGATTTTGATGTAGATGAAGCTAAAATAATAGTTGATGATAATTGCCATCCTATAGATATTGTTCTTAGAAATAGAGGTGTAGGAGAAAATTTAATAGAAGATTTTATGATAGTTGCTAATGAATGTGTGGCAACACATATCTTTTATATGGAACTTCCTTTTATATATCGTGTTCATGAATATCCTAAAGAGGAAAAAATACATGATTATTTAACTTTTTTAGGTTCTTTAGGCTATGTTTATCATGGAAATATGAAGGATACTAATCCAAAATCTATTCAAAAATTGTTAGACTTTTTACAGGATAAGAAGGAATTTAAAATTTTATCTAGTTTACTTCTTAGAAATATGCAAAAAGCAGTTTATAGGCCAGAAAATTTAGGACATTATGGTCTTGCTAGCAAATGTTATACACATTTTACTTCTCCAATTAGAAGATATCCTGATACAACGGTTCATCGTTTACTTAGAACTTATTTGTTTAATGGTGATATATCAAGTGAAACTATTAGACATTGGCAGGAAAAATTGGTTTTTATAAGTGAAAATTCATCAGCTCGTGAAAGGGCTTCTGTTAATTGTGAGAGAGAAGTAGAAGATATGAAAATGGCTGAGTATATGGAAGACTATATAGGTGAAAAATTTGAAGGAATGATTTCTTCTGTCACTAATTTCGGACTTTTTGTTGAACTTGATAATTTAGTAGAGGGTTTATGTCGTTTAAGTGATATGGATGACTTTTACCATTATGATGAAGCTACAATGACAGTGATTGGTGAAAGGACTAATAAGAGATATACTATCGGTGATAGGGTCGTTATTAAGGTTAAATCTGCTTCAAAAGAAGAACAAACAATTGATTTTGAAATATTAGGTAAAGTAGTTGATGTTAATGAGAAGGATTCAAAGAATATCGTATAAGAGGCTTTTTGAAATTTTCTTTTTATTACTTGTTTTAATTGGTTTTACATCATTTTCGTATTTATTTATGCTAAAACATGAAAATGATAATGATTTTACGGTTAGTAATTCAGGTAGTAATATAGAGAAAAATGGAGATGGTAATAACTCTGATATAAGAGATGATTATTTGTCTCTTATTATGGTAGGAGATAGTTTAATACATGAAGCGGTATATGCTGATGCTAAAACTTCTAATGGTTTTGATTTTAGGCCAATGTTTCAGTATGTTAAACCAATCATTTGTAAATATGATTTGGCTTTTTATAATCAGGAATCTATTCTTGGTGGTAAAGAAATAGGTCTTTCTACTTATCCTCGTTTTAATTCTCCATATGAGGTTGGGGATGCTTTCTTAGATATGGGATTTAATATTGTTTCCCTTGCTAATAATCATACTTTGGATAGGGGGATAGAAGCTATTGTTAATTCTAGGAGTTATTGGAATAGTAAGAATGTTTTAGTTAATGGTAGTGCAGCTTTAGAAAATGAAAGATATAATTATCAAATAATGGAAAAGAATAATATCAAATATACTATGTTAGCTTATACAGACTATACTAATGGTCTTTCTACTAATGGTAAAGATTATTTAGTTAATAGGATAGATTTTGATAAAATAAAGAAGGATATTGAAGCGGTTCGTGATAAGGTTGATGTTTTAATGGTTTCTGTTCATTTTGGAGAAGAATATAATTTAAATGTTACTAATAGACAAAAAGAAGTAGCACAATTTTTGGCAGATAATGGTGTTGATATTGTTATAGGACATCATCCTCATGTAGTTGGAAAAATTGATTATATTGGTGATACTTTAGTTGTATATTCTCTTGGTAACTTTATATCAGCTCAACGAGGTGTTGAGAGATTAACTGGTTTGATGGCTTCTGTTGTAATTCATAAGCATACTGAAGATGGTAATAGTAAAATATCTTTGGAAAATACTGCTGCTGAATTAGTATATACTCATACAGATTATATTAATGGTGGTAGGCATAATTTTAGAATTTATCCATACAGTATGTTAAATGATAATTTATTGAATGGATATAGAGATTATTATGATAAGTATATGGGTATTGTTGTTTCAGATAACTCAATGATAGAAAAAAGGTGATAAAATGGAAATAATTAATCGTGTTGCTAAGCATGATTATTTCATTCATGAAGAATTTGAATGTGGTATTGTGCTAACTGGTACAGAGATAAAGTCAATTAGAAAAGGTGAATGTAATATAAAGGATAGTTATGGTATTATTCGTAGTAACGAAGTGTTTTTACTAAATATGTTCATTAGTCCTTATAAGGA
This sequence comes from uncultured Mycoplasmatota bacterium, assembly GCA_947569245.1. GTDB lineage: Bacteria > Bacillota_I > Bacilli_A > RF39 > UBA660 > CATKEA01. The sequence goes on from CANORV010000016.1 coordinate 20,736, forward strand.
GGGAAATATTTTTAATCATAGTGAAACACGTACTAGGAAGTTGTTGCTTCATAGAAGTGAAATACGTAAGCTTTCTGATAAAATAAAGCTTGAAGGTTTTACATTAATTCCCCTTAAGTTATATTTTAAAAATGGTAGATGCAAGGTTTTACTTGGTCTTTGTAAAGGAAAGAAAAATTACGATAAGCGTGAGTCAATTAAAGAGAGAGAGATAAAAAGACAGGTTGAAAAGACTCTAAAAAACAGATATTAAAGGTGAGAATTGTATTTATTCTTACCTTTTAGTTTATATATGTGATTGTTTTTTACTATTTTTTAATTAAGTTGTAATGTTGAAAAATTTGATGAGACTTAGTGTTATTAGTTTTTATAATTCCATACAAATTAATATTATTGTTGAAAAAAAGTATTATATATGTTATAATTTACAGCATGGGGATGCTTAGGTTTCGACGGGATATTTGAAGCTTAAATAGCAAGTAGATGGCAATCTTAAAATGCATTCAGTTAAATATAACTGGAAACAATTATAATTTTGCTTACGCTGCTTAATTAAGTATATAGCTAGGCACTTTTATTTTCCTATTGTCTATGTAGGATTATAGGGGTTCGATTTTTAATAGACTTTTCTACTTTTTTGCTTAAGAGAAGTGGAGAAAAAAATAAGCTAGTTATGTTAATCGTCGTCAATTATGATTAATATAATGAATTTGTTTAGTTGACTAAACTTGTAGAGATTTTTGTCGATAATATTTCGGACAGGAGTTCGATTCTCCTCATCTCCACCATTGAGCAATCTATTCTAACTTTTGTTAGATTTAAACATATAGTATCAACTTCAAAAGAAGTTGATTTTTTGCATTTAAGGAAAGAAAAGAATAGATTTAGATGATTAAATTAAAAACGAAAGAATTACATTTTGATGAGGAATTAAAAAAGAAAATAGAATTTATATGTGATTTTTGCAATACGAAACCTACTATTATTAATGGAAGTATCAAAAACATAGAACATACAAACCTAGTGTATACCAAATGACACACAATAATAAAATCTATGATTTACTTTATTTTAAAGGGATTATTGAAGATTATAATATAAAATTAGAATCCATACAAAATGAAAAAGTAGATGATGAAAACTTAAAAATAGTTATATCAGTAATAAAATAAATAAAAATAGTTGTGTTCTTAAAAATTATTGATATAAAGATTTATAAATAGTAAAAATATAAAATTAGTTTTGAATAAGTTGCAAAAGGTATGAGTAAAATCATATCTTTTTAATTTTGTAGAAATTTAAAGATTGGAGGTTTGATATATGAATTTAAATTATGCAATATTTAGAAGTGAACCTATTTATACAATAAACGATTTAGCACAAATAGGATCACATAATAAACGCAAGAAACAGGCTTATAATTCTAATCCTGATATTAAGGTAGAATTAAGCAAAAATAATATAGAATTAGTACCCTTAACTGAAAAATATGTTAAGGATTTTAAAATGCTTGTAAAAGATTATGAAAAAGAACATAATGAAAGAATGAAAACTGAACGTGATGATAGAAAAAGAACTTTTAATCAAATGCTAGATAAATCTAAAAATGTTGTTGCAGATGAGTTATTATTTACTGCCACAAATAAATTTTTTAAAGATATGACAAAGGAAGATATACTTGACTGGGCTAATACTTGTATGGAGTTTGTTTATAATGATTTAGGCTATACCAAAGAACAAATTTTACACAGTGTTATTCATTTAGATGAAAAGACACCACATATTCATTGTGTTGTTGTACCACTTGTTAAAAAGTTTGATAAAAGAACTAATACAGAAAGATACACTATTTCTAAAAAACAATATATTAGAGATAAAATACATTTATCTGAATTACAAGATAAATACCATAAAAGATTAACTGACAAAGGTTATGATTTAGAAAGAGGTATCAAAGGTAGTGATAGAAAGCATATAAAAATTAAAGATTATAAAAAGATAAATAGAAAACTAGAACAAAACTTAAATACTAGAAATGATAGACTTGATAATATAATGAATGAATTAGATAAACAAATGGAAACTACTAAAACAATTCCATTTGATAAAAAACATATTATAGTTGAAAAAGACACTTTTGATACTATGCATAAAGCTATAAACGAATCTAAAAAAGTTATGGAATTACAACCAAAAATAAATGAAGTATTTAATGAGATAAATAATTATGCTGATAGTTATAACTTTTTAGAAAAAGATAATCAAAGATACAAAAGAGAAATTAAAGTATTAAAAACTAAAAATAGTAATCTATTACAAGAAAATAATAAATTAAGAACTTATATAGACACGATTTTAGAGGTTATAAAGAAGTTTTTTAGAAAACTATTACAAATTGGTAATGAACCTACAAAAGAAGCCACTACAACTGAAATAAAAGACTATTATGATAATCAAGATTTTAATTCTAACGATATTTACGAAATAGCAGAAAATACTACTAAAGAAGATGAATTATTTGATTATGCTGATATTCCTAGTTATTTAAAGGGTAATAATAAAGATTATAATAATGAAAATGATGATTTTGAATTAAATATTTAAACAAAATTTATTAGAAATCCCTTAAAAGAATATAAAAATTATGATAAAATATAAATATATTATGAAAGGAGCAAACTTTATGAAAATAACAAAATATCCTCAGTCATGTTTAATGATTGAAACAAATAATAAAAGAATATTAGTAGATGCAGGAGGATTAAAATACAAAGAAAAATATTTTGATATATGGAAACAAGCTGATATTATCTTATTAACTCATAAGCATGGCGACCATGTAAATTATGATGTTTTAAAAAATATTGGCATTTCTATTTATTCTACTTTAGAGGTACAAAATACTTACCCTGAATTAAAAATTAATATTATTAAAGAAAACGATAATATTAATTTAGATAGTATTAATATTGAAGTTGTTAAAGCTGTCCATGGTTATAATCCAAATTTAAAAAATGGTGGCGAAGTATTTGAAAATGTAGGTTATATAATTGATGATGATAAAACAAGACTTTATATAACAAGCGATACAATATGTTTTAACAATGATTATAAAGCAGATATTGTTGCTTTACCTGTTACGGCTTATGGATTAACAATGTCTAGTTATGAAGCATCTCTATTTGCAAAAGAATTAGGTGCTAAATTAGTTTTACCTATTCATATGGATAATGAAAAATACCCAACGAATTTAGAATATATGAAAAAGAATTTTGAAACATTTGATATAAATTATAAAGTATTAGAAATTGAGGAAAGCTTGGAGGTATAAGAATGAGAGAAGTTAAAATAAATGGTATTTATAAACATTTCAAAGGAGATTATTATTTAGTTATTGATATTGCCAATCATTCAGAGACAAAAGAAAAGTATGTTCTTTATAGAAGATTATATGGAGATGGAAGTTTATGGATTCGACCAATGGAAATGTTTTTAAGTGAGGTGGATCATAAAAAATATCCAAATGTAGAACAAAAATATAGATTTGAATTACAAGAAATTAAAAGTAAACAAGAGGATTGTTAATGCAATATAATTCATTAGATGAACAAAATAATATTGTTATTTCTATTTTAAAAGAGAATAAAGAATTGATGTCAATATTAGATTATGTTGAACAATTAAATTTGCCTAATTTTTATATTGCTGCAGGTTCTATTTTTCAAACAATTTGGAACTACTATGATAATAAATCGTTGAATTATGGTATTAAAGATATTGATATTATTTATTTTGATAAAAATGATTTGTCAGTAGAAAAAGATATACAATATTTTGAGAAGATAAAAGATTATTCAGATTCTAAAGGTTTTAATTATGAAATTGATGTTTCTAACGAAGCAAGAATGCATTTATGGAAAAAAGAAAAAAATAATGTTGATATTGAGCCATATCTTAACTCTGAAGATGCTATTGATAAATGGATTGCTACAATACATGCAATAGGAATAACAAAGGAAAATAATAATATTAAAATTTATGCACCTTATGGTTTAAGTGATATATTTAGTAGAACAATTAGACCTATTAAACATAATGGTAATTCAAAAGAACTATATGATAAAAAAGCTAATAGTTGGAAGGAAAGATTTAATAATTTAACTATTGTTGAATGGTAATTAATCAAACTTTTACTAATAAGATGAAATTGAGCCAAAAGAAACATTGTAACTAATGGCTCAATTTTAAAAACTATAATTCCATTATAGTAACCCACTACTAAGTCGGTAAACCAACTTAGGTGGGCAAAGGGATAAATACCCCTTTTGAAACCCCATAAGCAACATATTACAAAGTTTCACAGGTTCTTTGTCAAGTAGTGTTGGTGAAGCCAAAAACTGATGATAAATGAATTGT
>CANORV010000017.1 GCA_947569245.1 uncultured Mycoplasmatota bacterium
TACTTATGTCAGCTTTGGTTACTGTTCCATCATTTGCTATTTTTACAGGAATTAAGTCTGTCTTTAATACTGGATCTGTTCCATTTAAGATAGCTTCTTTATAAATTCCTGTAATTACCATATGGTTTTTACTACTCTGTGATAAATTCATATTCCACAAAGCATAACTATTTCTAGATACTATTAAAATTATCAAAAGTGAAACAATAATAGATGCTATAGATAAAAAATATATTACTATTTTATTATGAGAAAAACGTCTATCATTTGAATTTTCATTTTTAATAGTACACTTAAAAATATTTTGATTTCTAGAATAAACTTTCTTTTTCATAAACATCACATACCTTCTATAATCTATAATCTAATTATACTAGATTCATCCTAAAAGTACAAGTAAATCAAAAAAATTCTAAGAATTAATTAGAAGATACCACTCCAGCCAATTTATTAAATACACCATTTATTGTTTTTTCTATTGTTCTTCCAATTAAACTAGATACTTTATAAGTAAATTGGGACACCTTATTATTATAATGCTTCTCATTTAAAGAAAGATAATTCTTAACATCAATATCTACTCCATTTTGAACATCCTCTTCAAATTGCTTTATTTGTTCATTAGTTAGTGTCATTCTTTTTTTAGCATCATAATCATAATAATTAGAATAACTAACAATATAGAATCCTGCAAAAATAATAAAAAGAACAAGAATAAAAAATCTTACTACTTTAGCCTTTTTCATTTGTACCAAACTCCTCTCTTATATATTCATTTAACACATCCGCTAATGCTGTTATCGAATTTAAAACCTCATCAATTGTATTTTCTTCTCCTCCTACCTCTACTAAAATAGTATACTTAGAAAAATCCTGATTATAAACCCCATTAACACCTTTTCCTCCCTTTTTATAAATTCCCCTACTAATACCAGGATACTTTTCTTTTAACATATCTTCAAGCCTTGAAATAACAGCATAATTCTCCTTATAATTAGGATTTTCAAGTCCAAGAAGAAACATCATTTTAGCATAGTTTTTTCCATTTATTGTAGCAGTTGATATCTTTCTATTTACAGAATCACGATGTAAATCAATATAAAAATTTAAAGTTGGATTATTTCTTTTAGCATCTTCCATAAGTAATTTACTTACCTTATAACTATAAGCATAACTCCAATTATTTGTAAGCAAAAAATTATTTATATCATTCTCTTCAACTATTGAAACATGCCCCAAATCATAAAGCTTTTCTCTCAATATAAAACTTGCCATCATCACATTTGGAACAACATTATAACTTTCAACATTACTAGTAGAATAAGCTTCTAATTGATGAGTATTATAAATATATATTGTCGGTTTACTATAATCCTTCTTTGGATAAGGATCCTTAATATAAGAACTACTTTGCTTAACATCAACATCCGAATTACTTGCTTTAACTAACATACTACTACTATTAATAAACTTATCAGGACTTCCAACAAGAACTTTAAAAAACGAAAAAAATTTTTCTACTAAATTACTTTTATGATAAACAGTTTCTTCCTCCAAAACCATTCTTAAAAACTCCTCATTACTTATAACAAAATGACTCTTATTTAAATAATTAATAGTAAGAGAAAAAGTAACAATTATCAAACCAATAAAAAACAACAATTTAAAACGTCTTCCTTTTCTCTTTTTCATAAAATCACCTCAGTTTCTCCTTATTATGATTATATTTAATAAAAGATGAAAATTTTGACGTTTTTTAAGTTTAAACTTTATTATTTTGATGAAGTGCTTTATTTATTGAAGAAGCCATTAAACTACTCAACTTTTCAATTTGAAAGTCGACCTCCTTTGGCGTTACAATCATATTAAAACCAATTGGAGTTAATACTTCAAATATCAATTCCTTTAACTCTTCATCACTTAAAACACCAACCATTCCTAGTAATTTTTCCTTTTCTTCTTTCGTTAATGACTCATCATGTTCCAAATAATTGATACTAGTAACTGGTGCAAGTTTCCTACTATTTTTCTTAATGTTATCCTTATTATAACTAAACTGTCTCATCATAAACTTAATCGTATCACGAACAATTGTAATTAAATCAATAACCGTTGGAATTCCAATTGAAATAACCGGAATCCCAAGAAGATTTTCTGTTATTTCTTTTCTATTTTGCATAACACCTGCACCTGGTGCTATTCCTGTATTAGTTAACTGAATTGTTTTATTAATTCTTTCAATACTACTAGATAATAAAGCATCTACAACAATCAAAAAATCAGGATGCGTTTCATTAACTATCCCTTTTATTACTAAAGCACTTTCTAAACCAGTAACTCCAGTAACTCCAGGAGAAAAACTAGATACGTTTCTATAACCTTTCTCAACCTCAATATCTTGTAAATCAAACAAATATTTAGTAACTAAAATATCCTTTACAACAAGAGGTCCTAAAGCATCAGGAGTTGATTGATCATTACCAAGGCCAACTACCAAGCACTTCCAGTCATCCTTTATCTTTAAATAACTAAACATCTCCTTTAAAGAAGATACAACAACATCCCTTACATTATTATAATTAACTGTATCAGTAACATCAGAAAAACTAATTGTAATATATTTTCCCTTCTTTTTACCAAGTTCCTTATTATCCTCTAATAACTCAACATCAATTATATTAATATCTTTATTTTTCTTTTTCTTAACTTTAATCTTATCACTTGCCTCATCAAGATTAAACAAATCAACGACTAAATCGGACCTAGTATTAAAATTTTTTAAATCAATTTCATGCATTTTTTATCACCTATAGTTATTTTCTACAAAAATATACGATTTTATTTGCATTTTTTAGAAAATTTTGCTAAAATTAGTTGTAGCTATAAAAAAGAGAGGTGAAAAAAATGCCAAATATCAAAAGTGCTAAGAAAAGAGTTATAACTAGCAGAAAGAAAAGTGAAAATAATACAGTTATTACATCAAGTATGAAAACAGCTATCAAAAAGACAGAAAAAGCTGTTAAAGCTGGTGAAAAAGAATTAGCAAATGAAAACTTAAAAGTTGCTATTAAGAGAATCGATAAAGCTGTTTCTAGCGGTCTTGTTCATAAAAATAAAGCAGCTCGTGAAAAATCTAGATTAACAAAAATGAATAACAATATATAAAAGGAGTCAAAATTTGACTTCTTTTTTCATTAAATTTATGCTATTATAAAAACTAGGTGATAAGATGAAACAAAAAAGTAAAATTACTATTTTCCTCATTCTTATAATAATTCTTGGTCTAACCTATTATTATCAAGAAGAAATTGCTGTATTTATATTAAATAACTTTTTAGTAAAAAAAGAAGTTAGTACTTTAACTAACAATGACTATGCATCAGAAAACAACTATTTATATCTAAAAACCACAACTGATTTTACTCCAAAAAACAAACAAGACTTAATTAATATTTACTATACGGCATTAAACTCTGGTAGTACAGAATTCACATTCTATTGTCCAAATAACTATGATGGTTGCTTAGATGAAGTTATTTATATATCTAGCAATCGACAATTACTATCAGAAATTAATAATTTTGTTCATCCCTATAACAGTTTTAAAGATTTAAAAACGGAATATGATTCAACCGGGAAAGTAACTTTAAATATCAAACATCTTTATAATAAAGAAGAAATCAATGAAGTTAATGAAAAAGTAAGTAAAATCATCGAAGAAAATATTACTACTGACTTAACCCCAAGAGAAAAAATAAAAAAAATTCATGATTATATAATTAATAACAGTAAATATGATACTTTAAGAAGTGACAAAAAGGAAAATCTATACAAATCAAATATTGCTTATGGCCCACTCTTACAAGGATATGGTATCTGTGGTGGCTATTCTGATGCTATGAAAATATTTTTAGATATTTTTAACATTCCAAATTATAAAATATCAAGTGAAAATCATGTTTGGAACCTAGTTAAATTAGACGGAATTTGGTACCACTTAGACTTAACCTGGGATGATCCTGTTGTCGATACTGGTGTTGATATCTTAGAATATGATTATTTTTTAATCACAACCAAAGAGCTAAAAGAACTAGAAAAAGAACAACACAATTTTAATAAAGATATTTATCAAGAAGCAAAATAGAGTACACCAAGTACCCTATTTTTATTTTTAATAAATGCTATCTATATATTCTTTTACCTCATCTACTGTCTCACTAAAATTATCATAATCGGTATTAAACCAAGAACAATCAAATTTATTATTAAAAAAAGTATACTGTCTTTTAGCATAATGTCTAGAATTCTTCTTTATATTATAAAGAGCTTCTTCTAATGTCAAATTTCCATCGAAATATGAGAAAAGTTCCTTATAACCAATAACAGTCTTCAAAGATTTTGCATCTTTCTTCATATCATAAAAATATCTTGCTTCATCAATTAAACCCTCATCAACCATAGTTAAAACTCTATTATCTATTTTTTCATAAAGAATACTTCTATCTGCTTTAAGACCTATAGTCAAAAAATCATACATCTTAGTATCTCCATTAAGACTAACACTACCATTATTTTCATATCTTTCTAAAAATCTCTCTAGACGCCTTCTATTATTTTTATGAATATTGGTATCTTTATCAATCTCAAGCACCCTAATCATCAACTCATCATCGGTTAAATTATCATAACACCTCTTAACCTCTTCATTTTTAAAACGATAATCATATAAAGCAGATCTAATATAAAGACCAGTACCACCAACAATTATAACATTCTTTCCCTTCTTTAAAATTTCATCAATCTTTCTTCGACAATCAATTTGATAATCATAAACTGTATAATTCTCATCAAAATCACAAATATCAAATAAATGGTGAGGTATCCCTTCCTTTTCTTGTTCTTTTATCTTAGCAGTTGCTATATTCATATCCTTATACACCTGCATAGCATCCCCATTAATAATCTCAGCATTATACTTTTTAGCAAGTTCTACACTAAGTTTGGTTTTTCCTACAGCTGTTGGACCAATTATAACTAAAATCATTTTACATACTCCTTTTAAACATTTTCTCTAAATCATATTTAGAATAAGTAATAATTGTCGGTCTTCCATGTGGACATGTAAAAGGATTTTTACACTTTCTAAGTCTTGTTAACAATACCCTCATATCATCAAGTGTAATAAAATCATTAGCTTTGATACTTGCCTTACAAGCAACTGTTGCTGCAACTTTATCGACAAATTTACTTAAATCAAAAGACTCTTGAACAGTAACAATTTCAAAAATATGTTTTATAGCATTTTCCTCATTACCCTTAGGAAGCCATAGTGGAACTGTTCTAATTAAGAAAGTATTAAAACCAAACTCCTCTATCACAAAACCTAAATCTGTTAAAATATGCAAATTATTCTTAAGAACAAGATACTCATTACTTGGAAGTTCAATATTAATTGGAATAAGTAAATCAATCACATTAGGTTTTGGATTGCTCATTTGTCTAAGATAATATTCATAATTAATTCTCTCATTTGCAGCATGCTGATCAATTAAAAACATTCCATCTTCATTCTCCGCAATAATATAAGTACCATGAACAAGCCCAACTGGATACATTTCCTTAATTCTTAAATCATCATCTAAATTGCTATCATCACTATTACTATCATCTTCATTCATGTAAGAAAAGTCATCATCTCTAACTTCGTAATTATCACTCTCTTTATCAAGACTTACTTCTAGATTAAAATTTAACTTATCGTACTTTTCAAACTCTTCATATTCTTTTCTTTTAATAGAAGAATCAAAATTATTATTTTCATATAGCTTCTGATAACTATTTGTAATAGATGTCACTCCATTTTCTATTTTAGTAGTTCTTCCTGCATCGGGAATTAGTGTTAACTTAGAAAGTGTTTCACTTATAACTGAAGTAACCAATTCCTTTAATGTATTAGCCTTAGAGAACTTTATATCCATCTTTGTTGGATGAATATTTACATCTATTAAAATTGGATCAACATCAATCATTAAAACAGCAATTGGATACTTATCACGAGGCATATAAGTATGATAACTATCAGTAATCATTCTAACGATATCATTATTTTTAATAACACGACCATTAACTAAAATTGTAATACTTGTTTTTGTACTTTTCATAAGTTCTGGATAAGAAATATACCCGTGTATAACATAATCATCATTTTCTCCATTTATCTCAACCATTCTTTTAGTAACATCAAGTCCATATATATCATTTATTACTTTTAATAACCGATTACTTCCATCAGTATTAAGTAACATTTTACCATTATTCGTCAAAATAAATCGAATGTTTGGATATGACAAAGCCATCTTATTAACATAATCAGTAATATTAGCAAGTTCTGTATAAAGATTTTTTAAATATTTAAGACGAACTGGTGTATTATAAAACAATTCTTTAACAGTAATACTAGTACCACATCTAATATCAGCATCTTCTACACTAACAAGTTTACCTCCTTCAATATCTATAATTGTTCCAACACTACCATCACTTGTTTTCAAACACATCTTACTAACAGATGCAATAGAAGGTAATGCTTCACCTCTAAAACCTAAAGAATCAATATGAAACAAATCATCTAGTGTTTTAAGTTTACTAGTAGCATGTCTAGAAAAAGAAATAACAGCATCTTCTCTACTCATCCCAATACCATTATCTGTTATTTTAATTTCCTTAACGCCAGAATCAAGCAATTCTATTTTTATCTCATTACTATTTGCATCTATTGAATTTTCAACTAATTCTTTAACAACATTCATACATTTTTCAACAACTTCTCCTGCTGCTATCTTATTAGCTAAATCTTCATCCATAACTTTAATTTTATTCATATATCTTACCTCCTAACTATCAATTTCTTGCAAGTAATTATAAAGTCTAATAGCAACATCTTTACTTAAAACTTCTTCTAAATCACAAAGGTTTGCTTCCTTCAACCTTTTTAATGAACCAAACTTTCGAAGAAGTTCCTTTTTTCTAACTTCTCCAATTCCTTCTACTACATCTAGCAAACTAGACAAAGCACCTTTACTCTTAATATTCCTATGATAACTAATTGCATATCTATGTACTTCTTCTTGGATTTTTGATAAGAATAAAAACAAATTACTTCTATGATCAATTTCTATCTCTTTCAAATCGTCATTAACTAAAACACTAGTTTTGTGTTTATCATCTTTTTTTAATCCAACAACCTTAATACCTAAATTTAAAGAATCTATTATTTCTTTACCAACACTAACTTGTAACTCACCACCATCAAGTAAAATAACATCGGGCTTTTCTAAATTTTCCATTAATACTTTATAATATCTTCGATAAAGGACCTCTCTCATTGCTGATAAATCATCCTTAACATCTGTCGATACTTTAAATTTTCGATAATTATCTTTACTAGGCAAGAAATCGATAAACGTAACCATTCCACCAACATAAAAAGTTCCAAAAAGATGAGAATTATCAAATGACTCTATTCTTGAAAGTTTAGTTAACCCTAAAAGTTTTCTTAACTCTTCCAATGCTTCAAACCTAACATCATCTTGCTTTTTCAAAGTCTCAAATTTTTCTTCTAAAAGGATTCTTGCATTATCTTCTGCCATATCTAAAAGTTTCTTTATATCTCCTTTTATCGGAATTGTTACATTTATATTAAGAAAAGAAGCTAATAATTCCTTATCTATAATATCAGGAACAATAATTTCCTTTGGTAAAACATTATTTTTCTCATAAAATTTAATAATATATTCCAAAAACTCATCCTCATAATTAACACAAGTAAATATATCATCATGTCTACCAAAAAGAAGACCTTCCCTAATAAAAAACACTTGAACAGATAAATAATTATTTTCATAAAAATAATTAAAGACATCAAAATTATAATTTCTATTAAGATCAATTCTCTGCTTAGTAAGAGTAATGTTTATATCATCTAACATTCTTTTTAACTCCAAAGCCTTTTCATAATTTAATTGATTACTAGCAAGTAACATTTCATCCTCTATCTTTTTGGTAACGATCTCACTATTTCCTTTCAAAAAAGAAGTAATCTCACTAGTCATTTTATCTAGTTTTTCCTTTTCTATCTCTTTTTTACAATATCCCATACATTCATTTAAATGATAATATAAACATAAATCCTTCTTTAAACTTTCACATTTTCTAAGCGGATAAATCCTATTTAACATATTAACAGTTTTTCTTGCTGCAGTTACATTAGGATAAGGTCCAAACAATTTACTTTTATGTTTTTTACGATTGACATTTCGAACCACTCTAAGCCTTGGATATTTCTCATTAGTTAATTCAATATATGGATAACTCTTATCATCTTTAAGTAAAATATTATACTTTGGATTATACTTTTTAATAAGAGTAATTTCTAAAATCAAACTCTCTAACTCACTTGCTGTAACAATGTAAGTAAAATCAACTATATCATTAACCAGCATTCTTGTCTTTCCAGTTACAGTACCAGTAAAATAACTTTTAACCCTTGCTTTTAAATTTTTTGCTTTACCTACATAAATAATTACTCCATCTTTATTTTTCATTTGATAACTACCTGGTTCTTCAGGAACTAACTTAAGTTTTTCTTTTATATGTTTACTTATCTCCATAGTATCACTCCAATATCCTTTAAAACATGCTTTTATTATATCATAAACATTACTTTATAATCAATTTAGAAAAAGACTATCTATATACTAAAAAGCTACCAACTTTATATTGGTAGTTTCTTAGTATTTTTCAATTTATTTTATAAGCATTTTACCAGATTCTTCAAATAAAGTAGAAGGAAATTTTTCTATTTCACTATAATAATCCATAAAATCTTTAAATCTAGAAGAAGGGTGTCTTAAATGACAACATGCTTTTCGAACAATCTGCCCAACACGAGAACAACTTAAGTTATAAATTTCAGAAATTTTAGTAAGTGAACAACTATCACAATCTATTCCATAGTAAAGTTTAATAAAATCAGCTTCCCTTTTTGGAAGAGAATCAATAGAATTTCTAATCTCCTTATTAAAAAAATTAACTATAATAGTCTTATCAAGAGTAACATCATCTACTAAATCATTTTTAATTTTATCAAATTCAACATAATTTAAATTATTAATCATAAATTCCATTTTTTGTAATTTTTTATCAGAATATTCACCAGTTTCCCTAAGTAGCATTATAATTTCTTCATTAATATTATCTGGAAAACTTTCACCGTTTTCTTGATAGTAATCCAATATAGCATTACGTACATTTATATAATCAAAAAATTCAGTAGTATTACAAAATCCAGCAAGTTCAGCAATTTCTCTTGCAACACCACGTTCTATAGCACTACAAGCATAAGTAGAAAAAGTCGTGCCATATGAAAGATCAAATTTTTCAACGGCTTTAATTAAAAATTCAAATCCACAACTACAAATATCTGAAAAAGGAATATTTATTATGTTTATGTATTTAGAACAAATATATGGTACAAGACGCATATTACCCTCAACTATTTTATTTCTAATTTCTATAGTTGGATTTTCTCTATACTGAGCAAGTAAAAAGTAAAGTTCATCATTTTCAAGCTTCAAAGGATAAGTAAATCCTCTATAAGTTGTCAAAGATTGATAATTAGAAAACTCTGACTCAAGTGAAGTGTTACGCCCTGAAACCATAATATTACTATCACTAAGATAATCCATAACATAAGCAAATTCTATCTCACTTAAACCAAGACGCACAATTTTATTAAGTTGAATAGATTGATAATAACTAACTTCTCCTGTCATATTATTGTATCTTTTTTTATTTTGTATATGTTTTGGTATAAATTCTTTTTCTAAAAAATCAGCAATTTCCTTAAAATCGGAAAAGATAACATTCCCATTATCATCATAACAAACATTAGCTACTTTAACACTCTTTTTTAAAGAGGTATTATCTTCCATGCTACCATACTCGAAATCTCTTACTAATAGTTTAGCGTTTTCTTTAAGTAACTCATCACGTTTTCTTACAGATATTCCATTTTCTTCTAAAAAGTTGGTAACCTCAACCATTTCCGATTCATCTAAATTTAAACTTCCTAGATCACTATCAAGTATATACCACTCATAACTATCCTTTTGGGTTCTAATTAAATCACCTAAAACATCAGTAAGATTTTTATTACTAACAAATTCTCTCATTTCTATTTTCCCCTTCTCTTTAACATTTCTATATAAGTGTTTTTTAAAACCTTTCTTTTATTTCCGTCAAATGCTGATTTAATCAAGGACTTCTCATCACTCGTCAAGCTATCTTCTCTTCTAAGATATGCTCTAACAAGTCTAACTTCATCTATATCATCACTTGATAAAATAGGCTCTCTTTTATGTTTCTTTATAAAATCTGTATATTTTTCTAAAAAATTATAACCTTCCTTAAATTGTATTGTTAACTTTTCTACTTCTTCTTTTTCTATATCACTAAAATATAACTTTAAACGATTAAATTCCAAAGCAAGTTTCTTTTCATCATCAAATGTAGAATTAACATCTGGAAAATCACCATAATTTTCTTTTAAAAATGATTCTAATTTCAAAAGATAATCCTTTTTCTTATTCTTAAATATTTCTTCCTTAACAATATGAACTCCATCATCTAATGAAATATCATATTTACTAAGTAAATTATTATATGCTTGCATTGAAGCATAAAAATCAATTTCATTTTTATTAAAAATTTGTGGCTGTCTTTTATTTTCATTAACAAATTTTAAATACTTGTTTAAAAACTTATATATCTTTTTAATTTTCTCTTCTTCTTCTAAATCAAGAAGTTCTGAAGTAACACTCGTAAATATCCTCTCATATTCCTCAAAAATATTAAAATATTTAACTTTCATCTTTAAAAATAATTCTTGTTCCAAAATATCTGTTTCATTATACTTTGGTAAGCTACCATTATTTTTCGTAATAAACTCTGAAAATAAAATAAAATCTCTCTTTTCTTCATTTTCTAAAGCATTAATGTCAATATCTGAAAAAGCAATTCTTTTATTATCTTTTAGACCATTATTTAAAAATTGATTTAAATACCTTGGTAATTCTTTATTTTCCTTTAAAAAACCATCTAAAAGTTTAAAGGCAATTTCCTTCTCTTCACTGGTAATTTTCATATTATAAGAAACTTTATCGAGTGCTGTTAAAGGCTTTAAATTATCCATTTTTTTAAGTAAAGTCAAAAATCTTTTTTTCTGCTTACTATTAAATTGCCAACACAACATCGAAACGTTTAAAGAAAAATCACGAACCTCTTTATCTTCACTAAAAAGACTAAGTACTTTATCTTTTGAAACTAATACCTCAATTTTATCTAACAAAGTATCTAATTTATAAGTATCTACCTCACGTAAATTGCTTTTTCCAGCTAGTAATTGCTCAAATTCTAAAACTGTAAGTTTAAAAATATTCGGTTTTACTATATTTAAATCATATAATTCCTTAAACTGATCTAAATTTAACTCTTTAAAATACTTAAACAGATCAATATGAGCTTGAATTTTCTCTTCCTTTGTAGAAGTAATCTTCTGAGTTAATATTTTAACAGCTGTTGATACTCTTCTAGACAAAACAACATCATCTGTAAGTTCTATCTTGATTTTATTTAATAAACTAAGCACATAACTACTTTTATCGACAATTTTAAAATTATCCAAAATTTTAAGATAACGAATCCTATCTTCTTCAAGAAGATTTTCATCCTGAAGTAAAATTTTAACTCTTTCACAAACCTCATTATACAATTGATATATAACTTGATGATTTTCTAAATTATTAACCATATCAAAAACATATAATTTATCTTTTCTTCCTGAATAAGAAAGTAGTCTTCCTAACTGTTGAAAATAAATAATTGGAGATTTGGTCTTACGATACATAAATATGGCATCTATTCCCTTAACATGAACACCCTCATTTAAAAGATTAACAGCAAATAAAAAATTAGCTCCATTATTATTTTGTCTAAATTCTTTTAATGTCTTTCTATTTTTTTCCTTGCTAATAGATGATGCAACAATCATACTATTGATTTGTTTTTCTAAAAACATTTCTTGTAATTCACATTTTACCTTGGCAATATTAGCTATTGTACTACAAAATACAACATATTTACCATTTTCAAAATCAATAAATTTATTAACCTCATCTTTAGAAAAACTATTTCTAAAAAAAATTTTTATATCTTCTAACTCTTTTAAATATTTATCTTTATCAACACTATAAAACACCGTTTCATTCACTCTTTTTTTAATACTATCTATCGTTTTGATAATCTCACTAGGATAACTATAATAACAAGGTGCAGGAAGAATTCCTCTAATAATAGCATCTGCTAAAGATAATTTTGATGCACAAACACCATCAAAAAGTTCCTCAGTCATATTTCTCTCATTGTCTAAATATCTAGTATCCGTTGCCGTTGTTCCAAATAATAATTTATTATCATATGAATCAATTAGATTATAAATTTGAGAAATAATAATACCCTGTTTTTTAGCACCACATCTATGATACTCATCTGCAACAATAATATCATAATTTAAAAGTAATTCTTTAGCATCCTTATACATAATACTTCTATATGTCTTAAAATCAATTTTAAAAAATTCATCAAGTGATATTCCCAGTTCATTAATGTGTTCTTCCTTAAACTGATCTAAAATCTGATAAGTTGGAGCAAGATACAAAATTCTTTTATCTTTATTATTATATAAATACTTAGCCATAATAAAAGACTTCCCTGTACCCGTTGCATGATTAATAGCAACTTTTTTGTGTTCCTTTACAAAATCAAGTATTTTTAAATATGCTTCTTCATTATGTTTTAAAAGTTTTATTTCCACATTACCAACCACCTTTATTTAATAATTAATGTTTATCAGAATAACACAAAAATCATACTTTAAAACTTTAAACATTAAACATTTAAAAAGTATGACTTAATTGAACTTAATATTTTACTTTACTTAATCAAAACCTTATTACAAGAATCAAGAGAAGTATTTTCTTTAAATGAATCTTCGTAATAATCCCTCAATCGATTATAATTAGTTGGTCTTCTAAGCTTTTCTAATGCCTTTTTTATAGTTAATAATACAGCAGTTCTACTAATTCCATACATTTTTCCAATTTCTCGAAGAGATGTTGGCAAATTATCATCATTAAAACCATAATGAAGTTTTAAAAATTCTTGCTCCCTAGGTTTAAGAATTCTAAAAGAATTACTTACTATCTTACTTAAACTTTCCTTTTCTTCCTGTATATCTAAATATGAAAAAAAGTCTTGTTCATCTATAGAATCAAATCCTAATGTTTTTCTTTGCTTTAACTGAAAGCTAATCCTTTCAAGTCTTTCAGAAGAGTAATTGTATTTATCATCAATTAGATTATTATCATTCTCATAAGTATCAGAAAGTATCTTTAACACCTCATCATCAATTTCCATATCAATTGTATTTAAAAAAGCCCTATCTAATCCTTTTGTCAAACTACAACGAACATTAAAATAATCAAAAAATTCATTCAAGTGTGTAAATCCTTCAACTACTGCAATACCATACAAAATTTTTCTTGTAATTGACTTTAATGCAAACGTTGTAAAAGAAGTTTTTAAATCAACATCATATTTATCAATACATTTAATAAGCGTTTCATATCCATAGCTATAAACCTCTTCAATTGGATGATTAGTAAGATAACTAAATTTAGATGAAATATAATGAACTAATCTCATATTTGCCTCAACTATTTTATTTCTTATTTCTAAATCCTTAGTTTCTTTATATAAAGACAATAACTTTTCTGTTTCTTCCTGATTATATACTTCAAAATCTTGTCTCCATCCACGAAAAGTAATCATACACAAATAATTAGGAAAAATATCACAAAGCCTATTATCTTGTCCAAGTATTGTTATACCTTTATCATTTAAATAATTAATAGCATAATATGCTTCACTTGCACTAAGTTTAAGTCTAGTAAACTTAAAAGCTCTGACATAAAGACTCTTATCTAACTGTGATTCATCAATAACATTCAAATTTTTTTCATAAATATTATTTGGTACATAAACATTATTAGGAATAAATATCTTATCCAAATATTCTTCTAACTCTTCTATATAAGTAAATCGATTAACTTGTGAAAAACCAAGTTCATATAATTCATATAAAATATCTTCATCTATTTTTTCTTCTAAAATACCAACTTTTTCCAATCTTACTCACCCCTAAAAAACTACACCTAACAAAAATTAAGTGTAGTTATTATAACATAAACTGCAAAAATATACAATTAGCAATTTTTATGCCACTAAATGTAACTTTTTAACACTTTTCGTCTCATATGAATTTGAATTTATATAAAAATCAATTACCGCCTTATTTACCTGATTAAGTTCATAATAACCATTATCCATTTTTTGATATAAATAATAGCGTGGATTATCATCATGTCCTATCTTATAAATACTTAAAAAATCATCTTTTCTTGTATTATAAATACGACAACAACATTCACTATCTGACATATCTAAAAATAAATTAATTAGATATCTTATATATTTTCTACCACTTGTATAAGAAACTCCATCTTTATGAGAATTCATAATATCACGAATTACTTTAAAAGCATTCTCTTCATACTCAAAATAGTTATCCCCATACAAAATAGTAAGTTCATCCTTAACCATATTTAAAGCATCTTCTGTATATATTCCTTTATAATAATTAATTTTCTTATCTGATTTATCATTGAGTATTTCTTTATCTGCATTTGTTATTCCAAGCTGATAAAAATTTAGTGTTTTAAGTCCAAATTTAATTCGGTAAAAATCTTCATAATACTCTGTTATATCAGCACTATGAACTTTATCATCAATTTTAAAATTAACATAGTGGTGACAAAATCCTTTTTTTACTTCAGCATTAATAGAAAAATTATTTAATAACTCCTTATACATTCCTGCCCAAGAATAACAAACAACGTTAAAGTTGGTAACATTTCTAATATTAACTCTATAATTCTTATATAACGACTGTTCATATTCATCAACAAGATTATAACGAGGATCATAATCAAATAATTCACCCGTCCTAATATAAATATAACGTGCAATATCGTACTTATCTGTTAACTGTAAGTCACTAATTTCCTTTTTTAAAACATCAAGTAAATCCATATTATCCCCCCCATTTATTTAAGTAGAATACATTATATCATATTTGTTAAAAAAAGTCAAGGAAATTAATTATAACGTTAAAATACTTTCATTTTAAAATAATAAAAAAAAACAAAAGCTGCTTTCTTATTTTCTACTAATATTTAAAAGAATACCAATACTAATTAAAGTAATTAATAAACTACTACCACCATAACTTAAAAATGGTAAAGTAACACCTGTTACTGGAATAAGACCAACAACAACCATTAAATTCATAACTGCCTGAATAAGAATTTGAAAAATCATTCCAAAGGCTAAATATTTAGAAAACTCATCTTTACTATTCAAAGCTATTTTAATACCACGATACAAAATAATTAAAAATAATGATGCAACAATTAAAATTCCAAGTATTCCAAACTCCTCACTAATTATTGAAAATATAAAATCAGTCTGTGGCTCAGGCAAATAAAATTGTTTCTGCCTAGATTTTAAAAATCCTTGTCCTAAAAGACCTCCAGGCCCTATAGCATATAACGATTGAATTATTTGAAACCCAGTTCCAAGTGGATCTTTCCATGGATCTAAAAATGATGTAATTCTATCCATTCTGTATGGTGCTATAGCAATTAAAAAGACTATTCCAAAAGCCCCTACTGCTCCTAAAGAAAGAAAAAACTTAATACTTACACCTGCAATAAACAACATCGATAAAATACTTACTACAATAATCATTCCAGTTCCAAAATCAGGTTGTAACATAATAAGACCAAAAATTAAAAAAAGAACTAACATTATAGGTATAACACCCTTTTTAATATCTTTAAGATACTTATCATTAATCGTTAAATATCTGGCTGTAAAAATAATTAAACCGAGTTTTGAAAACTCACTAGGTTGTACTCCAAATGAACCAATTCCAAACCAGCTTTGACTACCATTTCTAACAGAACCAATACCAGGAATTAGTACTAAAACCAAAAGTACTAAGCAAACACCAAGTATCAAATTAGACTTTTCATAGTACTTATTATAATCAATCTTCGAGATAAAAACCATCAAAAAAATCCCTATTATTATAAATAGCCCTTGTTGTTTAACATACTTAAAAGCATCGTTAAATTTGTACTCTGCCCAAATAGATGATGCTGAATAAATCATAATAAGTCCAAAAAAAATCAAGATAAGCACTGAGGCAAAGAGTATCACATCAAATTTCTTCTTTTTCATAGCAATCCCTCTTAATAAAATATATGCAAAACATTTAAAAAAAAGAAAAAAGAGTTATAATTATAACCCTTAATCTATAAAATATTTAATCTAAATCCATACACCAAAGAATATTCCACCCATAGCAAGTACTAACCCAATTACCCAAAAAAGTTTTACAATATCAGTCTCTTGCCATCCCAATTTTTCAAAATGATGGTGAAGTGGCGTCATTAAAAATAATTTTCTTCTAAATACTCTAAGCCATACTACTTGTAAAATTACAGATAATGTTTCAACGACAAATACTCCTGCTACTACTAAAAGTGTAACTTCTCTATGTGTTAATATAGCAACTGCTGCCATAACTCCACCTAAAGCAAGTGAACCAGTATCTCCCATAAAAATTTTAGCTGGATGAGTGTTATACACTAAGAATCCTAAAAGAGAACCTGTTAAAATAAATGTAAAAATACCCATATCCTCAAAACCAACTACTAAAGATACCAAACTAAAAGCAATAAAAGCAATAGCTGTAAGTCCTCCAGCTAAACCATCTAAGCCATCTGTCAAATTAACCGCATTACTAGCACCAACCAATACAAACAAAATAAATAAACCATAAACCCAACCAAGTTCGATATTAATTCCAAGAGTAGATACTATAATTGCTGTTTGACCACCATTTTTCATATAAAGAAAGAAAAATACAAGTGCAATCAAAACCTGACCAAAAAGCTTCTGCACTTCAGTAAGTCCTTCATTGTTATGTCGTCTAATACTTAAAAAATCATCCATAAAGCCAATTAATGCATACCCTATAAAAACAATCAAAACAATACCAAGATTATCCGAATATTCAAGTTTATCCATCAAAAGCAAAATTAATGTTGCAAAAACCGTTGGAACTATAAAGATGAGTCCTCCCATAGTTGGAGTACCAACTTTTTTCCTATGAGAAAAACTAACATATTCACTAATTGTCTGTTTCACTCTTAGACTTTTTAAAATAGGTACTAAAAAAAGCCCTAAAAGTACTGCTCCGAGAAAGCCTATCATCAAAGCTAACATACACTTCGTCAAGATCAAAACATTCATTAAAAACCACTCCTATAACCTATTTAATAATTATACTACATAAAATAATTATTTAATCACTTTTTTATAGATATATACAAAATTTTACATCAACTACCTAAAAGTAACCTCACAACATCCCCCTCTGCTATACGACTACCAAAATCGGGACTTTGATTGATGACTTTAGAACCATTTCCAGAATATTCTACTTTAAAATGTTCAAGTATCTTTGTTGCTTCTTTAGCTGTTTTCCCAATAACATTTGGAACCTCATAATAAATACTATCATTCCACTGGTATACTTTTTCAAGTTGACCATCCTGCTTTTTAATATCTAATGCATCTATAATATCAAGAAGTACACGTCTTGCAATAGGAGTTGTTGTATAGCTAGATAACAACGCTGTATTTTTAGGATTATCGATTGCTATATAAAAAACAGCTTGTGGATTGTTGCTGGGTACAACCGACATAAAACTCATAATATAATTATTAACAAGATATCTACCATTTGAAACTTTCTGTGCAGTACCTGTTTTTCCTCCAATTCTGTATCCATCAATAAATGCTGCTCTACCTCCACCACGGGCAACTACACTTTCTAAAGCATATCTCATCTTATTAGAAGTTTCCTCTGATATTGTTTTTCTAACAAATTTTTTATCAAATGTTTTAATAACTGAATTAGTCTCAGGCTCTAAAATATTCTTTACAATAAATGGTGTATATAAGTTACCACCGTTTACAACAGCACTAACAGCTGCCACTTGTTGTATTGGAGTAACACTAACACCCTGACCAAACGCTGTTGTTACTAATTCTAGTTCCCCAACCTTATCTAAGTTAAAAATAATTCCTTTACCTTCCCCAGTTAAATCAACTCCTGTTTTCTTACCAAATCCAAATTTATCTAAATAAGAAAACAATCTTTCTTTACCTAACATTTGACCAAGTTTGACAAAGCCTGGGTTGCAAGAGTTTTCAAGTACTTGTAAATATGTTTGATCTCCATGTCCCCCTGCCTTCCAACAGCCAATTCGAGCACCACCTATAACAACACTTCCAGAATCATAAAAATGATCATTTTCCATATCCATTAAATTTTCTTCTAAAGATGAGGCAAAAGTAACAATCTTAAAAGTACTACCAGGTTCATATGATGCCCATATTGGTAAATTTCTACTTAACGTCTCCATAGAATAATTTTGATAATTATTAGAATCAAAATTAGGTCTACTACTCATTCCAAGTAATTCCCCAGTATTTGGGTCAATCACTATAGCAAGAGCCATATCTGGATTAAACATACTAACAGCATTATCAAGTTCTCTTTCAAGAGACATCTGAATGTTATAATCAATTGTAAGTTGAATATTCATTCCACTAGTAGGTTCTAAATAAATATCACTAAGCTCTAATTTATTTCCCTTAGCATCACTAAAATATTTTATAGCACCTGCTTCTCCTGTTAAATACTCATCATACTGCTTTTCTATTCCAGATAATCCCTGATTATCAATACCAACATACCCTAAAACATGTGATAACATATCTCCATATGGATAATACCTCTTAGCTTCTTTTACTAAATAAACACCATCTAAATTTAACTCATATATTTTATCTGCAACTTCATAAGAAAGTCGTCTTCCTTCTGGATGAACTCTTTCAATAGAGGTAACTTTATTGACATGCTTATCCATTTCTTCTTTACTTACTCCTAAAATTTCAGCAAGTTTTAAGCTAGTATAATCTTTGTCATCTATTTGATTAGGTATCAAAACCAAAGAGGTAGTTGTTAAATTATCAGCTAAAACAACCCCGTTTCTATCTAAAATCAAACCACGATTAGCCTCAATTGGCAAATCTCTACTCCATAAATCACTAGCTAAAACAGATAACTTTTCATATGATATAAGCTGTATAAAAAAAACACGTGCTACAATAAAAACAAATAGTAAAACTATTATTAAAAAGACAACTTTTATTCTGGCATCAATCTTTTTAAAAAACATAACATCACCTTTAATAAAGTATATGTTATGTTTTTCTATTTATTTGTCTTATAATAATTAATTTCTACTTTTACATAAAAGAATATGATTATAAAAATAAATCTAATTACCTGCTATATTTACATTACTAACTAAAATAGCTGGAGCACCACATATCTTAGATTGAAATTTTATATCATTAGAAATATCCTTAACATTTTGAAAAATTTCAAAAATACTACTCGATAAAATACATGGAACATATCCACTTACTATTTTTCCATCACGTACAATAAGACCAATTATCTGAATTGATATATTGCCAGTTAAAACATCAATTGCACTACCTGATGAGCCCATATAATCAGAAACAATAAGCCCATTATTCATTTCTTTAACTAACTCATCAAATGTTTTATTTCCCTTTTCCAAATACATATTACGACATGTTGTTACTCCAAAATTGTTACCAGTAGATACTACATTATTATCAAGAGCACTTTTATTATTATATAAATATGTTTTTAAAACTCCATTATCTACTATTATTTTATTTTTTGTATCAACGCCTTCATTATCAAAAGTTACATATCCTGGAAGATTTTTATTAAGAGGTTCTTCTTTAATAGTTATTATATTATTAAATATTTTTTTATTTAATTTAGAAAGCATGCAACTTTTTTCTTTTTTTATTAAGTCACCATCTAATGTTGTAATGAATTTATTTAGTATTTTACTAACCACATTATTATCTAAAATAACATCATATAATCCTGTATCAATATTTAAATCGTTCAAATGAAGGTATGCTTCATCTATTATCTTTTCACTATTTTCAAAAATATCAATGTCATCTAATTTAGTAGTTACAACACTATAAGATGCTGTACCTGTTTTATCATTTTCTGTTACCATTACATCATTATAAAATTCATAAGTAATGGATTGTCTTTGTCTAACTACATCATTCAAGTCCATTATTTCAACATATGACGAACTATAATTAAGTATTGATGTAATATTAGCAAGTAATGGATATTTATTTTTAAAATCATTTAATTTTAGCATTTTTTCCTTAAAGTTAGTTAAATCTACTTTAGTGGTATCTTCTAAAATTTTAATATCGTTAACATCATCTAAATAAATATCTTGATAGTTAGAATCAGTTATTGAAGCAATTTCCTTTAACTCTAAAAGATTAGCCTCATCTAAATACTCACTACTAGCCTTAACAGTCTTATTATAAATTTCTCCCTTATAAGAATATGTTGTAATATCACTTATTTCATCACTAACTATTTTATCGTTAAGACATTCAATCTCTTCTTGATAAGTATGTATTTTTAACAATTGAAAATTTTTAAAACCATATTCTCTTGCTTTTAACAAAAATTCCTTACTTTCCATTATTTTCCTCCTACTAAAATTCTACTTACTTTTATATGTGGTTCTCCAACTGTTACAGGAACCATACCACTCTTACTTCCACAATATCCAGTACCTAGTTCTAAATCATTTCCAACCATCTCAACGTTTTTTAATATTTCTATACTAGTTCCAATAAGACTACATCCCTTAACTTTTTTAGTAATTTTTCCATTTTCTATTAAGAAAGCATCTCCAACAGCAAAGTTAAAATTACCAGTTTCACATTCTACACTGCCTCCATCCATCGTTTTACAGTAAAAACCATAATCAATACTTCCAATCATGTCATCTAAAGTAGTGTTACCGCCTAAAAGATAAGTATTAGTCATTCTAGAAGTTGGTTGATACAAATAGCTTTCTCTTCTTGCAGAACCAGTAATTTCATGGTTCATCTTTTTCTTATTTTTATAATCAACTAAATAACTTTTTAAAATACCATTTTCTATTAAAATATTTTTTTGTGGTAAATTACCCTCATCATCTACTAATACACTTCCCCAAGCTTCATCAATTGTTCCATCGTCTATCAAGGTCACAACATCACTAGCAACCTTCGTACCTAATTTATTGCAAAAAACACTTTTTTTATCAGCAACACAAGTAGCCTCTAAACCATGACCACAAGCTTCATGGAAAATTACTCCACCAAAGCCTGGACCTAAAACAACTGGATAATATCCTCCTTTTACAGAAATAGCATCAAGTTTTGAAATGGCATCATCACAGCACTCTTTGATTTTTTCCTCATATTTATCATAATCAATTAATTCAATTCCACCAAATTTTCCAATATTAAAATAAGATTCTTCTATTCTATCATCACGCATTGCATAACAAATTACAATAAGTCTACAATAAGATTGATTAAATTTAATAAACTTTCCTAAACTGTTGGCAACTACCTTTTTACCACTATTTTCAATTAACATAACTTCAACTCTATTAATTAAACTACTATAATTTTTAGCAAGGGATTCAATTCTTTTAAATAAACTCTTTTTTTCATCAATACTTATTTCTCTAAAATCCTGTTTATTTTTATGATACTTTTCAACTAAATTAGAAAGTTGAATCACTTTACCTTGTTTTTTATCAAAATTACTAGCAAGTTTTTTTGAAATTTCTAACAAATTATCCTCATTTAAATTATTGCTAGAAGCATATAAAGTATTATCATTATCTATAATCCTAATACCGACTCCACGTCTATGACTTACATTGGTAACATTATCTAACTTACCATCAGTATAATAATATTTTCGGTTGTTAATATCTTCGTAATAAACATCACTAAAATCTGCCCCTGTTTTCAAACACTCATTAATTATTTTTTCAAACAAATCCTTCTTCATCATACCCTCCTTGACTTAAACCAATTAAATTATAACACTAAAATGTCAAAAAAATGTCAAAAAAATAGAAAATATTTTCTATTTTTTTAAACTTAAATAATTAGTGTTACTAATAATAATAAAACTCCTAAAGAAACTCCAAATCCTGTAATATTTTTATATTTAGAATGAATTACTTTAGGTAACAATTCCATAATAGCAATATACAAAAGCATTCCAATTGTAAATGCTAAACTAACTCCTTCAATAATCTCTAATATCCCATTAAAAATAGAAGTACTCATAACAATACCACCAATAAAAGTGGAAAGTGATATAAAAGAAATTATTAACATAGTTTTCTTTAAATTGCCATTTCCCTTATAAAAAGCTGATGTAATAATCATTCCAAGTGGGATATTATGAAGCCCTACACCAAAACATGCCATTAGACCAGCCTTAAAATCACTGTTTATAAGTAAATATATAGCCATTCCCTCAACGATGTTATGAATAACCAAAGCAATCGAAGAAACAAAACCTATATGTACCAAATTCTTATCATCATCTTCATCTGTTGTTAAATCATCATCATGATCTGGAATAAAACAATCTAAAATTTTAAGAATAATAAAACCAATTAAGCTTAAAAAAATAACTACCAAATATGTATATAACTTATTTTCAAACTCGAAAGCTTCAATTGCTTCTGGAACTAAATCAATAATAACTAAAGTAAGCATTACACCAAAAGCTAAAGCAATCGAAAAAGTTATAAACTTTTCTGTATTTTTAGAAATTAAAACTATTCCTGACCCAATAATTATAAAAATTCCAAGTACAAGTGTTGCTACCAATCCTTCCATATAAAAATCCTCTTTTCTATTTTAATATTGAATATACTATTACAATTATTCCCAAAACAACTCTATACCACATAAATATTTTAAAATCGTGACTTTTAAGATATTTTAGTAAAAATTGAATACATAAAAGCCCTGATATAAAAGCAACTAATATTCCAACTATGAAAATATCCAAATTAAGACTTATAGCATTTAATGTAGTACTATCAAAAATATTTAAAACACATGCTCCTGCTACTACAGGTGCTGATAAATAAAAAGAAAATTTTGCTGCATCCTCACGTTTTAATTTTAAACTACGTGCTGCTGCAATAGTTGTTCCACTACGAGAAAATCCAGGAATAAGAGCAAACACTTGACTACAACCGATTAAAAATGCATCTTTTAAAGACATTTTTTTAATAGAATTAGTTTCCTTAAAATGTTTATCAGCAACATAAATAATAATACCCATAACAATAAGAGCAGTACCTATTAAAATAAAATTACTTCTTACAACTTTTTCAATACTCTCTTCAAACAATACCCCAACTATTGCAGCAGGTATTGTTGCAAGTATTAAATACCAAAGAATCTTTCCCTCATCACTTTTAACTCCTTTAGTAATTCCCTTAATAAACATACTCCAAAAATCTTTAAAAAAATATAAAACAATAGCAAGAAGTGTTCCAAAATGTAAAGCAAGATCAAATGCTAAAGCAAAGTCACTACTAATAACACCACTACCAATTCCAAAAAGATCTCTAAAGATAATCAAATGAGCACTTGATGATATTGGTAAAAACTCTGCAATTCCTTGAATAATTGCTAAAATTATAACTCCAAAATCCATATTATTTCTCTCCTAACTTATTTCCTATCATATATCCTATCATAAGAAAAATTACTCCAATAATAACCTGAGGAAAACTAATAACTAAATTAGGAACCTCATTATATGTAGAAACAGGAATTGCAACCACACTTGCTATAATAAAGCCCATAACTCCATAATAAGTTTTAACCTCATATTTTTTTAATAAATATTCAATTAATTTAGAAATCAAAACAATTCCAATAAGTACTCCAAAACCAAAAAACATAGCAATCATAATATTACTTTCTAAGTTTTTAAACTTTGTCAACTCTTTTATAGCACCCAATACTGGATAATAATATCCTAAAAGCATTAATACTAAAGAACCACTAACTCCTGGAATAACCATTGTAGCAGCTGCTATAATACCAACTACAAGTAAAATAAAATATCCTGTAATAGTAATATTATCAAAATTAACACTAAAATCCAAATTAAACAATTGCTTTGAAAAAGCAAGTATTAACACAAGGCTTAATGACAAAAGAAAAACAATCCAACTTGATACTTCTTTCTTCTCTTTTTTTCCTTTTACTTTTTGAAATAACAAAGGTATTCCTCCAATTACAAGCCCAACAAAAAATAATGACGTTGGAATTGGAAAATGTTCATATGAGTAACTAATAATTCTACTCATAGATAAAATAGCAATGACTATACCAATTCCAATTGGCAATAAAAATTTAATGTTTTCTTTTAATTTTGAAAAAAAGTGACTAATCGAACTAATAAACTTTTCATATATTCCAAGCGTCAAAGCAAGTGTTCCTCCACTAACTCCTGGAATTATATTAGCAACTCCCATTACAAACCCCTTTAAAACTAAAATCAAATTATCCATTAATATACTCCCTTCTTAACACAAATACCATTATATCATATGTTAAATCATACAGCAATTATTTAGAAAAAAAAGAAGGGATATCCTTCTTTTTAATGGTTCTATAATAAATAGTGTTGGTGAGTAAAATCACTGACACTATTTTTAGTTA
>CANORV010000018.1 GCA_947569245.1 uncultured Mycoplasmatota bacterium
AAATGCGATGAATTTGTTCGAAAAAATGTGTCTAAAAACTTGACATAAATTCAAATCATCTTGCCATCAATATCTAGTAACCTAAATAAATTATTATTAAAGTCGAGAATTCCAAAACTATTCTTAACAACAATATCATTAGTACTATTTAAAACACAAAATTGATCAGGATGAGTATCAATCCTAATTTTATTGTCCCTAACAAATTTACCAATTACTTTTCCCTTATCTAAAAATGGGTTCATATAGTCAAATTGAACCTCATTAAGAGTGGCAAGTGGAATCATTTTGTGAGATATCCTAAAAAAATAAACATTATTAGAAATATTATACTTTAACACTTCCAATAATCCATCTAAATTATCACTTATTTTTTTGTACAAAATTTTATTACTATCATCACTATCTCTACTTTTATAATTAGTGTAAGTCATTGTCCTAGAATAAGATGTGTCTTCTAAAGTTAAACTAAGTGAAACATAACCTAAATGAACTAACATAATATCACCATTATTAGTATTACAAATAAGTCACTAATTTACACATTTTAATTATATTATGTTATACTTATAACAAAGAATTAATCTAATTAATAATTACTTTTATAGTGATTATTTACGTTTTATATTTAGAAATGGAGAAATACTTATATGAAGAAAAAAAGAAAGTTGAAAAGAAATATAAAATTAACATTATTAAGGTTTACAGTAACATTATGTCTTTTTTTAATCTTTCTAAACTACGGGATTAGCACATACAGAAAAAATGAACTTGCAAAAATTAATTATGACATTGCCAAAGAATTTAAATATAATATAGATATTACTATGCTTGTAAATTATGAACATAAAGTTCCAGATAATTATGACTTAAAATTAAAAGATATTGAAAATAACAAAGTTGCTATTATTTTATATAATAGTTTAAGAAGGATGATGGCAACAGCTAATGATGACGGAATTGAAATTGTAATAAATAATTCTTATCGTTCAAATAGTGATCAAAAAAGAATATACGACAGTAAAATTAAAAGTTATCAAAATCAAGGATACAATTATATAACAGCAGAGAAACTTACTAAAAGTAGTGTGGCAGAACCAGGATATTCAGAACATGAAACAGGTTTAGCTATCGACTTTAGCAAATCAGGAAATTATACTAAAAATAATAAAATGTGGTCCTGGCTTAATAAAAATGCTTACAAATTTGGATTTATTTTAAGATATCCTGAAAATAAAACTAATATAACCAAAGTAGAGTATGAACCATGGCATTATAGATATGTTGGAAACGAATTAGCCAAAGAAATATATGAATCCAATTTGACATTAGAAGAATACTATCAAAATAAAAAGTAAAACAGCTAAGTAATAATCGAAAAATGTAATGTTTAAATGTAAAACACTGATTATTATAAAAAAGGTTATTGTTTAAATATACAATATTTTGAATTTAATTTACTATCATAGAATAAGAAATCATTGGCAATTAATTCGATTATTGATAATTTATATTAGTAAAATTTATTAGTGTGAAATGGAAAAGTAAATTCCAGTTTCAATATAAATAAATAGAATTAAGTCTTACACAAAGTTCTAGTTTAATATTTGTAACACTAAATTCCGGTTTTATGCCGAGAAAATTCATTGTTTTAGGCAGGATAATATCGTTATACTTTAAAGTAAAGTAATTGCTTTTTTCAATTACTTTACTATCTTTTTCCCAGATATTATCTTGGGTTCATGAAACAATGAAGGAATTGGAATAAATCCGGAATTTAATCTTTCATTTTTTGTTATTTTAATTTCTGTCTATTCTTCATTTTTAAATGCTTTCCTCCATTTTTTCTGGATTTTTGTCTTACACTATAGTTACATAAAATTTTTTTGGCTTTTACTTTTACAATTCACCTAAAATTTATTAGTAAAATTTATTGATTTTATTAATATAATAGCTTATAATAAAAGACCAGAAGGTGATATTATGGCTTTTATAAACGTAGTAGATGAATATTTGAACAATAATGAATTTTCACTAGAAATGCTAAATTATTGTCGTATGTGTTTTCAATATGGTGGCTTTAATGAGACTGATTGTATATATTTTAAGGAAATGTTGAGTAAAAAAATTAGAACATGTTTACCAGAACTCAATCCAAAAGCTGATGAAGTTATTGCTCAATTATGTATTGATAGAGGAATTTTAGAAATACAAGATATTATATTTGTTGATGGAGCTATTTTCTCAGAAATAAAGGGTGAAGCATCTGATGATAGTACTTATATTAACTTTATAGGTAGTACAACGACATTTACTCAAAGTACATTTGACTTTCTTTCCCAAGCACTAAATATTAAACAAGTAGATAAGAA
This sequence comes from uncultured Mycoplasmatota bacterium, assembly GCA_947569245.1. Taxonomy (GTDB): domain Bacteria; phylum Bacillota_I; class Bacilli_A; order RF39; family UBA660; genus CATKEA01. The sequence continues at coordinate 2,373 of CANORV010000018.1, forward strand.
AATAAGCAACAGACTTGCAAAAAATATGCATGAAATATTTGAAAAGTATTTTGATAATCCAAACTTTCCAATAATTTTAGATTGGGAAGAGATCATTAATTGGCCAAGCATTCCATTAATTACATTTACTCTTAGTTGTGATGAAAATAAATTAGCATTATCATGTAAGGAAAACGAAGATTTAACATTCAAAATAGTAACTAACATTAGTGGTACACCTAATTATCATGCACTCGAACTTCATTATTCTGCAGATAAAGAAAAACCTCTAGAAGTAGTCTCTAATGAAACTAAAGTCGAAGTAGTAAGATTATCAAGTATCTTATCAAATAAAAAAGTGAATGAAAAAATAATTTTAAAAAAATAACAAAATAAATTTTACTATCTGCACTTAATTGTAATATTCTATCTAAATAAGCTATTATAAATTTAGTAAATACTAAAAAATATATTTATAATAATTACATTACAAGCCTTATATTATATAATACCGTGGAATACTATGAATTACATGGTATTTTTTTGCTTAAAAGTAATAATACAAGAATATTATCGAAAATTTATTGCCTTTTTGAGTAATCTATTTAAAAATAAAATACTCACAAATAAAGATTCTAGCAGTGTTTAAAAACTTATAAAAATCAATTAAAAATTATTAATTGATTTAACAAAAACATCTATTTATTTTTACCATTGATAGTAATAATAGCAATTTCATTTTTTTTACTTGTTCTAATTGGAACACCCCAAGTACCAGCACCACTTGATGTGTACAGTGTATAATCTCCAATTTTATATGTCCCATTCATAAGAAAGTAACCACCAGGCCACAACTGTCCCGCATGAGTATGACCAGAAAATTGAATATCAACAAAATTTTTTGCCTTTAAAATATCGTTAGGACGATGATCTAAAAGAACAATAGCACGAGACTTATCCAAAGACTTAACAAGATTCTTTAAAGAAAGTCTTTTTTCATTTGAATCTTTTCGACCAACTAAATAAAAATCATCATTAATTAAAACATATTCATCTTTTAAAATAGTAAATCCTAATTTACTAAAATTATAATTAATCTCACTAGTTAAAATATCATGGTTACCTTCGATTAAAAATACTCCATATTTTGTTTTTATATTTTTAAACTTATTATATAATTCCTGTTTATAATAAGGCTTAGTAGCTTCATCAAAAATATCACCAGCCATTAAAAACAAATCAACTTCCTCTTTATTTATACTATCAACAATAAAATCTAAATCTTTTATATCCATACCAGTTTTATAATGTAAATCAGAAATCAAAGCAATCTTATAACTTCTTAATAAATCTTTATTCAAAGAAAAATCATGATAAGTAATAATTAAATTATTAGCATTATATATACCATAACAAGTAACAATAACTGCCAAAATAAAAGAAGTTATTCCTTTTAAATAGATAATCTTTAAATACTTATATATACTATTTAATTTAAATCTTGAAATAATAAGAAAGAAAAAATCAAATATAAGATAGAATAGGGCTAAGTAAAATAAAAAAACAGTAAAAAAAGATAATTTAGCAAAAGAAAATGAATAAATTAAAATAATGATAAAAAAATACATGAAATTACTTAATTTTCTTTTTACAGAATAAATTTGATTTAGTTTAAACCTTACATAGATACTACAAAGTATAGCAAAAGGCAAAAATAATAAATAATGTATAAAGCTCATAAATATCACTTCCTATATAAGTATAGTACCCAAATTACAAAAAAGAAATAACCAAATAAAAAAACATGTCAAAACCAAATAAAAAACATGTCAAAAGAAACAAGTTATTTTACTAAAAATAAGAAAGAACTAACTATTTTTTTCTGTTTAAATCATCTGGAATAAGTAAATCTAAATAATGAATGACCTCATCCTTAGTATATTTATTATTACTCTTTAACCATTCTATTCCAACATTTAAAACAGCACCAATATAAAATCTTGAGATAACTGTACTTGGAATATCTGCCTGGTTCACATCCTCTTGAATATGCCTTGTAACATCATTATTAATAACATCATATAAAATGTCCATCGAAATACTATTTTGATTATTAACTAAAGCCGATTGATATACATCTCTTTTATCATCGATATGATTCAAAAACAACTTAATCATTTCCATATAATATTCCTTTGTATTAGAAATATTATTATTTTTTTCTAATTCCTTTTTTAAAGCATTTTTAAGATTGTTAATATAGGCAGCTAAAAGCTCATATTTATCACTATAATGAGCATAAAAAGTTGAACGATTAATTAAAGCAGTATTACAAATATCCTGAACTTTTATTTCTTCAAATGGTTTATCCTTTAATAATTCAACAAGTGTCTGATAAAGTAAATTCTGTGTTTTAATTACTCTTAAATCAAGTTTTTTCTCATTCATTCCTAATCACCTTATCTTTAATTATACGTATATATATACATTTGTAAATATAACAAACAAAAAGTTGCATAATTATTGATACATTTTAGACATTTTGTTGGTTATCAAACATCAAAAAAGTTATTGTTAGTGCTATTTAAAAAAAATAATAATAAAATATCATGTGAAATGGAGGAAAAATAATGAAAAAATTTGGAGAATTTATCTGTAATCATACAAAATTAGTTTTAATTACTTCAATAGTACTTTTAATGTTTTCAATAATAGGCATTAAACTAACTACAATTAACTATGATATTTTAGTTTATCTACCAGAAGACATTGAAACGATAAAAGGACAAAATATCTTAACAGAAGATTTTAACTTAGGAGCCTTTTCGATAACAATAATCGATAATATGAGTAGCAAAGATATTCTTAAATTAGAAGATAAAATAAAACAAGTAGAAGGAGTAAATAGAGTAGTAAGTGGATATGATGTAATAGGTACTACTATTCCACCAGAAATAATCCCAAGTGAAATTATGTCAAAAATTCATAAAGATAACTTAGACATAATGCTTATTACCTTTAATGATTCAACATCTTCGTACAAAACACTAAATGCTGTAAAGGAAATAAAAGAATTAACTAAAGATAGTTCTAAAATAGGTGGAATGAGTTCGATGGTTTTAGATACTATGGAATTATCTGATAAAGAAATTATAACTTATGTCATAATTGCAGTTTTATTATGTTTAATCGTTCTAGAACTATCAATTGATTCATATCTAGTACCTATTCTCTTATTAACAAATATAGGAGTAGCTATTTTATTTAATCTAGGATCAAACTTTATACTAGGAGATATTTCTTACATAACAAAAGCTTTAGTAGCTGTTTTACAACTTGGAGTTACAACGGACTTTTCGATATTTCTATATCATTCATATGAAGCTAAAAAGAAAGAATCAAAAGACAAAAACCAAGCTATGTCTAATGCAATTCTAGAAACATTTAAATCAGTCTTAGGTAGTTCCCTAACAACAATAGCAGGTTTTCTTGTTTTATGTACAATGAGATTAACCTTAGGAAAAGATCTCGGATTAGTAATGGCCAAAGGTGTCTTTATCGGAGTACTATGTGTTATAACTTTATTTCCAGCTATGCTATTATTATTTGATAAACAAATAAATAAAACAAGACATAAAACATTAACAATTAAATTTGATAAATTAAATAATTTTGTTGTTAGACATTATAAAACAATTTTTATAATCTTTGTTGTATTGTTTATACCATTTTATTTAGCTAATAGCAAAGTAGATGTTTATTATAAAATAGATAAAAGCTTGCCAAAAGATTTAGATAGCATAATAGCAAATAGTTATTTATCAGAAAAGTTTAACATTACATCACCTGAAATAATTATAATGGATAAAAATATTAAACCTAAATTAGTAAATGAAATGACAGAAAAAATAGAAAAAATAAATGGAATAGATTTTGTATTATCATATTCTAAGATTAAAGAACTAGGTATAACAGAAAATATGTTACCAGAAGAATTAGTATCAATTTTTGAAAGTGATAAATATCAAATGCTTCTTCTAAACTCTAATTATGAAATAGCAAGTGATGAATTAAATAATCAAGTAGAAGAAATAAATGCAATTATCAAGTCGTATGATAAAAATTCAATTTTAGCTGGAGAAGGACCACTAATGAAAGATTTAGTAACAATTAGTGATAATGATTTTAATAGTGTTAATACTGCATCAATTGTATGTATTTTAATAATCATGCTAATAGTTTTAAAGTCAATTTCTCTTCCAATATTATTAACTTTATCAATCGAGTTTGCTATATTTGCTAATATGGGTATAGCTTACTTTAGCGGTTCAATACTTCCATTTGTTGCACCAATAGTTCTTGGTACAATCCAACTCGGAGCAACTATTGATTATGCTATTTTATTAACTACAAACTATATTGAAAGATTAAAAAGTGGCAAATTAAAAAAAGAAGCAATGAAAGAAGCTACCAATTATTGTAGTAATTCCATATTTGTTAGTGGAATGTGTTTCTTTGCAGCAACTTTTGGGGTAGGAATATACTCTAAATTAGAAATGGTTGCATCCCTTTGCAGTCTTATATCAAGAGGAGCCATTATTAGTATGATAGCAGTTATTGTAGTATTACCAACAGTGCTTCTTGTGTTTGATAAGTTAATCATAAAAACAACTTATAAAATGAAAGGAAAGATTAATATGAATAAAAAAAGAAATAAACAAATTATAACGCTTATGATAATAGCTTTATTAATACCACAAACAAATGTCTTTGCCTTAACAAAGGATGAAACAGTTTATACAAAGCTAAATAGTGATGGTAGTGTAAAAAGCATTATAGTAAATGAACATTTAATCAATACTAAGAAAGAAGAAACTCTAGAAGATTTATCTGATTTAGAAGATATACTAAATATAAATAGTGATAATAATTTTGTTAAAGATAACAATAAACTTACTTGGGATGCTAATAAAGAAAATATCTTTTATCAAGGAAAAACATCTAAAAAATTACCTATTGAAGTTAAAATATCTTATAAGTTAGATGGTAAAGACATTAGTTTAGATGAACTTTTAGGTAAAAGTGGAAAAGTAGAAATTAATTTAAAATATACAAATATTGATAAAAAATTAGTTAAAGTAAATGGCAAAATGGAAAATTTATATACACCATTTGTAGTAACTATGGCAACAATAATTCCAAATGAAAATAATTCTAATATAGAAGTGACAAATGGAAAAATAATAAGTAATAAAACAGGAAATATTATTGTTGGTTTATCTACACCAGGATTATATGAAAGCTTAAAGTTAGATGAATTAAAGGATTTAAATAAAATAACTATTAAGTATGATACAAAAGAATTTGCTCTTTCTAGTATTTACTCAGTTGTAACACCTAAGATACTAGAAAGTAGTGATTTAAAAGTTTTTGATAAAATGTCTTCTTTAACAAATAATATTGCCTTTTTACAAGATTCTATTAATAAATTAGAAAGTGGTGCTAATACATTACTTCAAGGTGCTACCAAATTAAATAATGGAAATGAAGCAATTTATACTAATTTAGTTACTGTAAATCAAAAGATAAAAGAAATAGAAAATGGAACAGTTACTATCAATGATGGTTTAAAAGAAATCATTTCTAATTTGAATCAAGTAAAACAACAACTTATATCATCTTCTAATGCTAATATTGATAAAATTAATCAAATTAACTATTTAATAGAACAAAATAGGAAAATGATTGATTATTTAAATCAAAATGCTAGTAGTAATACTAATATTATTAATCTTTTAACAGAAAATAATAAAGCCTTAGAAGAAACTTTACAAAACTTATCTACAACCAATAAAACATTAAATAATCTTATTGATACTTTATTAAGTAATTTAAATAAACTTCAACAAGGAACACAAAATTTATCTAGTGGAACTATAAAACTAGAACAAGCAACTAGTATTTTAGCAAGTAAGACAAAGGAACTTAGTGTTGGTAGTAACGAACTTTATCTTGGTATTAATACTTTAAATAGTGGAATTGTAATGTTTAATAAAGAAGGTATTTCTAAGATAACTAATTTAGCAAATGGCAATTTAAAAAATATTCAAAATAGAGTAACTTCACTTGTTAAAATGGGTGAAGAATATGAAACATTTACTATGAAATCTTCTAAAGATGATGGTACAACTAAATTTGTTTTAGTAGTTGATTCTAAAAGGCAAGAAAAAAAGCAAGAAAAACAGGAAATAAAACATGAAAAATTATCTTTTTGGGATAGAATCTTAAATTTATTCAAATAATATTTAATAAAAATTTTAAAGATAATCCATATTAAAAATAGTGTTTCTTTTGAAATGCTATTTTTTAGTAATTTATATTTAGCTATTTATATTTAGTTGTTTTTAGCAATTTATATTTACATGTATTTACAAATAATTGCCTATTAAAAGTAAATTTATGCTATACTAAAATAGAAAATAAAAATAGGAGATAGATAATATGAAATGTGTTAGTATAAAAGGAATTAAAGAATTTGAAATAAAAGATATTCCTGAGCCAGCAATAGATGGAAAAAATGTTATAATAGACGTTAAAAAGTGTGGTATATGTGGTTCTGATATTCATTACTGGGATATGGGACAACCAGTTGGATTAGTTATGGGACATGAATATTCTGGTGTTGTAGTAGATACTGGTGATAGAAAAGATTTGCAAGTTGGTGATAGAGTAACAGCATTGCCAATTTCCCCATGTGGTACTTGTGATGCTTGTGTGACAGGAAACCCACAATATTGTAGTAAGACATGGCTAAATGCCACTGGACTTTCTTTAACAAATCCAGGTGCTTTAGCAAGCAAGATGGCAATTAGAAGTGACATGGTTATAAAGATACCAGATAAAGTATCATTTGAAGAAGCTGCTATGGTTGAACCAACTGCTGTTGGACTTCATGCTGTTCGTTTAGCAAATATTAAAGTTGGAGCTAAAGTTTTAGTAGTTGGTGGAGGAATTATCGGATTAACTTCAGCTATGTTTGCCAAAAAAGAGGGTGCAAGTTTTGTTGTTGTATCTGAGACAAATGATTTAAGAGGAAGAAAAGCTGTTTCTTTAAATGTTGCTGATGAATGGGTAAATGCTAAGGCAGAGGATGCTCTTAAAAAAATGATAGAAAAAACTGAAGGTGGTTTTGATGTTGTCATTGAATGTTGCGGTAATAGTAAAGCTGTAAGTAGTGCGTTAACTATGGTAAAAGAAGGTGGTACAGTAATTTTAGTAGGTGTTGCAACTAAACCAATAGAGGTTCCAACAATGCTTGCTGTAATGCGTGAATTAACTGTTCAAGGAGCAATTGCCTATACAAGAGAAGAGTTTGAAACATGTATAGATTTAATTGCTAATAAACAGATTGATGTTATGAAGTTTGTTGACAAAATAGTCACATTAGACAAAGTTCAACAATCATATGAAAAATTGACATCTGGTAATAGTGAAGCTGTTAAAATTTTAGTTGATCCAACTATTTAACTGTAATAATAATTAATGCTAAAGTAAAAAGATATGACTTCGTTTCTATATCAAGAAACGAAGTTTTTATATATTTAAATTAATTTATAATATAAAATTAGTATTCGTCAAACAAAGAAAATAGTAAGTTTGTTCAAATACTGCTTCTAAAAAACATGACATTAGAAATGAATTAATAAAAAATTATTTAACTCATAAAATTATATAATAAATAATAGAAGTATCCTTAAAATAACAAATACTTCTTTTTAGTAGAGAAAAAAATTGAATTAAAGATTACATAGTTACATAATTTATACAAAACATATTTTGAATAAATATGAAAGTAAATATTTTGGAAAAAATAGGAAAGCACCTTGAAAAAATATCAAATTTGTGTTATAATCTACAAATCGGTTGTAAAGGTGTAAGCTATACCTAGAAAGGAATAAATATGAGGGAAGTTTTATTGGAAGAAGTAAATCAAGAAATGATAAATTTCAATAACTTTGAACAGATAATTTTAAAGTATGAATATGCCAAAAGAACTCTAGAAACAGAAATAGCTATTTTAATAGATGAGTTTGTCCATAAGCATGAGTATAATCCAGTTGAACATGTTAAATCTAGAATTAAATCACAAAATAGTATTATTAATAAATTAGTGTCAAAAGGCTATATTCCGACTATTAAAAATATGAAAGATAATGTCTATGACGTTGTTGGTATCAGAATTGTTTGCTCATTTTTAACAGATGTATATGATATTGTTTCAATGATTACTAATTCATCTAACATAATTATAAAAGAAAGAAAGGATTATATATCAAATCCAAAGGAAAGTGGATATTCAAGCTATCATTTAATAGTCTTAGTACCAATTTATTTATCAACTGGTAAAGAGTATGTATATGCTGAGATTCAAATTAGGACTATTGCTATGGACTTTTGGGCATCACTTGACCATAAGATAAGATATAAATTTGATAATAGTATTCCAGAAGAAGTACAAGAAGAAATGTATAATTCAAGTTTGGCAATTACAGAATTAGATAGAAAAATGCTTAATTTAAATGAGCTTGTAAATAGATATAGCAATCAAAATAAAGAATAAAATGTAAACGAATACTAAAGTGATAAACTATCTTTGACTACAATATAAAGTTTTAATAGATACCTAATATTATTAATTTAAATAATGTAAATTAGTACTTGATTTAATAAGTATCTGATTTAATATAAAAAGAAATTTTTATATTATTAAAACTATTGATTTAAAAAAAGTTGATTTGCAAAAAAGAAAAAGTAAATAATGATATATTAAAAATATTCTGTTATTGTAATAGAGAAAGTAAATAAAAAAAATAGAACTTCATTCATTAGAAGATTCTATTTTTTTATTAATTTTTATAGACAAAATCACCAGATGGTAATACATCAAAATATTTATAATTATTTATTACAAATTCTTTGAATGAATTATCTAACTGATTCTTTTTACTCTTATTAAAAAATGACGAGTCTAGAATAAATAAGCAGCTTTTGTTTTGACAATTATTATTTATTTTATCGAAATATATATCTACATTACTACCAGTATTTCCTCTGTTGATTAAATCAAAAAAACTTGGGTTTTGATTGATATTTAATCGTATTAAATAGGCATTAACAATAAACAAATAAACATCACTATTTTTTTCTTTTTCTATAATATAACTACTAAAGTTATTAAGATAAGTATCCATATTATAAGTAGAATATCGATATTTTAAAAAGCTATTTTTCTTAAAATGATAACCATCAAATGTTGTTATAGTTTGACTAAATACTGATACAATGATAATTGTTTTTATAAAAAGAAGAATATTTTTATTGTTTTCATTAAGTAATATATAGAATAAAACAGGAAGAGAGCCTGCCAAAGTATGAGAAAAATTCACTATAGGAAAAATAATTATTTGAAAGAAAAGCAAATATAAAATCACTTTATTTTTACACTTGAGATATTTATATATAAGATAATAAATAGTAATTGCTCCTAAAACCAATGCTGGTATTTCTATAAAAAAATTATCTATAAAACTACCAAGTCCTAAAAAACAAAAGTCAATATATTGATAAATTGAATTGGTTAATAATAAAAATATCATTAGTAAAAACAAAGGAATGGAAAAATAGCCAAGTAATTTAAACTTATTGTTATTACTTATCATAAATATAATAAGTAAAAAAATACCAATATTTTGTTTCGTTATAAAAATAATTCCAATAAGAACAGAAGCTAGAATATCTTTATTTTTTAAAGAACTTTTATCTAGTATTAAAATCATAATAACTAAAAATGAAACGAATGTGTTATAAGAATAAATGTTTGGAAATAGCATCAAAAATAAAAGAATAAATATATATTTAAAGCCAATTTTTTGATAGATAAAAACTATAAAAAAACTAATAAGTATGCTGTTTGCTAAGTGAAAAGCAAATAGATTATTAGAAAAGAAAATCAAAAATAATGAAATAATAGAATTATAAAAAGGACCTATAACCATATTGAAATCTTTATATGGTAATAAACCACACTTAATATTATAGGAAAAGCCATAGTTCCATATTTCATCAATAGTAAATTCTGAAAAAAAGTATGAATATATTGTAAGAATAAATATTGATGATATAAAGATAATTATATATTTTATAAATTTTTTCATATTTAACTAACATTCCTTTCTTTCGTCCTTTCAGTCCTCTTAAAGGCACAAATTGAATTATGTTTTATTTAACCTTTAAACTTCTTTATATTTTAAATCTTTACTATAAATATAACATAAATAAATAAAATAATAAAATTAAAAACACTATTAAGATTTAAAACTTTTCTTAAATAAGACTTAGCTTAAATAATAATTATTAATAGAAATTGTTAAAACATGTCTTAATAAGTTAATAAACATTTCTTAGTTAATATAATATAAAATTTAATTTCTAACTTAATCATTTGACTTTTAATAAATATAAAACAAAAAGAAAATGATATGTTATAATAAATAAAAAAGTTATATAAAAAGGAAGGATGATTTAATAAATGAATCTTCAAGATTTAAACCAAAAATATGATAAACTGCAAATAAAATATGGTGCTAAAAACCTTGATTCTATATATAATGGAGGATGTATAGATAATCCTGATATTTGTTTTGTATTTATGAATCCAACGGGAAGAAACATTGCATCATCAAAAACTTGGAAAGGATTAAAGGCACCTTGGATAGGGACTAAAAATATTTGGGATTTATTTGATAAGTTAGAGCTTATAGATAAAGAAATATATATAAAAATAAAAAACATTAAAGGATCAGAATGGACAGAAGAGTTTGCAGAAGATGTATATGATAATGCAAAAAAACACCGTTTTTTTATTACTAATCTTGGAAAATGTACTCAAATTGATGCAAGAAGTCTGCCGGATTCTGTTTATTTAAAGTATTTGAAATTATTAGAATATGAATTTGAGATTATTAATCCTAAAGTAATTATTCTTTTTGGTAATCAAGTATCATCTATTGTTCTTAATGAAAAAATATCAGTATCAAAATCAAGAAAAAAGTGTTACCAAAAAAATATAAATGGAAAAAATTATAAATTTTATCCTGTATTTTATCCAGTTGGCAATGGGAGATTTAATATCGATAAATCAATTGAAGATATTAAATGGATTATTAAAACAGAACTAGAAAAAGAAAAATGTTGTAAAAATTAAGCACAAGTATCGATTTTAAAACTATAAATTATCTTTGTAAAATTAATTCATTAGTTGTATAATTTTAGTAGATGTTAAAACTAGTTGACAAAATTCCAAGTAAACTTGGTAGAGTGCAACTGCTATAATATGTATAATTTTTACTGAGGTGAGAAAGATGACAATTGGTCAAAAACTATTAGAACTAAGAAAAGAAAAACAATTATCACAAGAAGAAGTAGCTGAAAAATTAAATGTTACAAGACAAACAATTTCTAAGTGGGAAACAGATCAAAGTATGCCAGACTTTGATAAAATAATTCCACTTTGCAAACTATATGAAATATCAGCAGATGAATTATTAACAGGAAACAAAATTGACGTTAAAGAAAGAAAAAAAGATGATAATACTACTACCAATACTAATTATAACGATAGATTAATCAGACAAAAAAAAGCACTTGCTATGACTATTTCAATAATTATGTATTTTATAGCAGTTGCCTGGATAATGGTTTCAATACCTGTATTAGAAATGAATCCGATAATTGCAACAGCTATCTTTATTTTAATTTGTGGAGTGGCAACTTGTATAATTATTTATACATCAATTGCATATAAAAAGGAAATCGAAAAGGAAAAAGAAAAAGTTCCTAGACTTCAAAAACAAATAAATGAGATTATTTCTATAATTATTTTGATTATTTATTTACTTGTAAGCTTTATAACTGGTGCTTGGCATATTACATGGTTATTATGGATTGTATATGGCTTAATAGAAGAAATTGTAAAATTATTATTTATGTTAAGGAGTAATGAATATGGAAAATAAAAAAACGATAATAGTTCTTATTATTACATTATCATTATTAGTAATAGCTATTTTAACATTTATGATTGGAATGATTTTTGGAGGAATAAGTTTTATGAATTTTAAACATATGCGTAAATTTAAGGTAAGTAATTCATTAGTACTAGATGAAATTTATGAAAATAAGTTTAATCATATTGAAATAGAGTCAGATGCTAGTGATATTTATATAAAAGAAACAAATGATAACAAAAGTAAAGTTGTTATATATGGTGATCCAAAAAGAACAGAAGTTACAACTGAAAATAACAAATTACTAATAAAATCAAAAGCCAAAAAATGTGTATTTTTCTGTGTTAACGTAGAATCATCAAAAATAGAAATATATTTACCAAAAGATTACAATAACACAATTGATATAGAAAATGATTATGGAGATATAGAAATAGGCAACTTTAAGGAAAGCAATATAAAAATAAAAGAATCATGTGGTGATATTTTTGTCTCATCTGCCCAAAATATAGATATTATAAATGATTATGGTGATGTAGAAATTAATAATGGAAATATAATCAATGTTAAAGAATCATGTGGTGATGTAATAATAGGAACAGTAAATGATTTAACAGTTGAAAATAAATATGGGGATATAGATATCAAAAATGTAAACAATTACATGGATATTAAGGAAGACTGTGGTGATATTGAAATTGATAATGTTAAGATAAATAAAAACTCATATATAAAAAATTCTCTTGGAAATATTGAAATTAATTCTACCAATGATATCCGCATAAATGCAAAAACAAGTTTAGGAGATACAGAAGTTAAGAACAACTATCAATCAGATATTGTTTTAACTATAAAGAATAATTGTGGAGATATAGAAGTAAATAATTAATCAACATATGTATGAAATCATAATGTTTGAATTATAAGTATAAAAATAGGGTGAAGATGATAGATTAAAAAATTTATCATCTTTTCGTTTTATCAAAAAAATATATAAAAAATTTACTGACTAATTTAACTATGTTTTGACAATAAATTGAAAAATTTAGTTAAAATTGAACCAAATTTCGACAAAAAACAACACTTTAGCAGAAAAAATATTGATAAGTAAAATTTACTGTTATAATGAACATAGTGGGGGTGTGTAGTAATAGGAGGAATATTATGAAATATTTAAAAATTACAATGACACTATTTGTTATAACATTATTTGTAAGTTTGATGGGAGTAAATGCAACTACTTACTTCACTATAAATGATATTACTGTTCCAGCTTTTTCAGCAAATTGGACAAGTAAACAAGGCGACAAGGGTGATGATGGAAATCAACAAAAAATAAAGAAAATTTCATGTGTAGATAATGTAAGTGGAGACGGTAGAGCTCTTTTAGGTAGAGTACTAATACTATTTGGTAGTGGAGGATCAACAGGTTATAAATCTATACCACAAGGAACAAATGTAGCATTTGGTAGTAGTACTGTAGAAATGGGAGCTTATAAAATTCAAATAAGATCAGACAAGTCATTATTAACAACAGCTAAGGCATCTGTTAATTGGGATATCGGGTCACTTTATGATCCAAGTGCTAGTCAACCATATCCAGTAAAAGGACAATAAAATAAAAACTACACCCCACTAAACTGTTAAGGAGAAGAAGTATGATAAAAAAAATAAAACAAAACAAATTTTTTACTTTGGCAATTATTTTAATGCTTATATTAATAGGCTTTTCATTTTATAGTCATTATAGTGAATATTATTCTTATGTTCCAGAATATTATAAAATTAAAAAAAATTGCTATGAGGGTAAAAATAAAGATTATGAAAACTGTAAGTTTTTTCCTACTACCGAGAAGTTGGAAAAATATATAGAAAATAATGATCCTAAAAAAGTACAAATAAAGGAAGATGCTATTACTTTAACATGTACTATAGTAGAAAATACTATGTTTAACTGCTTACAATACTTATCTCCACTACTATTAGCTATAGCAGTATTAGGAAATATTCATAGTGAGTTTAATAGTGGAATGTTTGAAAATTATATGCTTAGGATGGATTATAAGAAATATTTAAGAAAAACTTACAAAATTGCCTTAATGGGAGCATTAATTACTCCTGTTAGTTTAATATTAATATTTGTTTTATCGTCAATATTTTCCGGATTTAATTTTGACCTGAGCCAGGTAGATACCAACTTATCGGTTTATAGAGAAGCTAAATATTCTAATTTTTTTCTGTATGGTAGTATAATTTGCTTGATCCAATTTTTTATAAGTTTATTATATGCTAATATATCTTTGTATTGTTGCAAAAAACACAAAAATACGTTAGTTGCCATTATTATGTCATATATAGTTTTCTTAGCTGTAGATATATTTATCTATATAATACTATACATATTTATTATTAATAAACTAATGGGATTTAAAAATTTAACTGACTATTTTACCATTACTGGCTTTTGGTATTTTAATGATAGCAATTGTATAATAGCTCTGATAATTGCCTTTATTTTACAATTGATTTCATTCTTCATATTATACTATTCATATAGTAAAAAGGACAAGGTGATTGAATTATATGAAAAGCAAGTATCATAATGAAATAAAAATTATAAATTATATTACATCTACAGAAAAATATAAGGGTATATTTTTTTCCTCAATAATATTATCATTATATGGTGGTTTAATCTTAGGACAATCAGCTCATAACTTCTTTGATTCTATTTTGATTCCATTTCAACATGCAATCTTTAATATTTTTCTTTTTGCATTAGTATTTTTAAATAATATTAATGCTTGCTCAATCTTAAAAAAAGATTTTGGTTTCTATATTATAAGATTAAAAAACAAAAAAGAATATATAAAGTCAATAATAAGAATAACGATATTAATGTATTTATTTCATATTTCTATTATATTATTATTTATATTTATGGTTTTTTTACTTACAACATTCAATGATTTAAATATTTCAATCTACCAGAACTATGCTATTAACAATTTTACTTATTCATTTTTTTATCTTATAAGATACGTTCTACTTGGAATGTTGTTAACCCTGATATTTTCTTTAATATATATTAATACAAGTGATAAAGTAATACTAACTTTGCAATCATTATTCTTAATTTTAATTATGTATTTTGATAAATTTAAATTGGAACCTAGGACTACTTTTTCTTTATCAATATGGTCATATTTTAGAAATGTAATTTATGAAACATTTTCACTAGAAGTAACATCATCTATATTTATGGTACTTATTTTAGAAATAATAATAATAATGTTATATCAGTTATCACTGAAAAGTAAAAAGGTGGAGATTACATGAAATATTTATTTTACAATGACATTTCATATTTAATTCATAACAAAATTAAGATAATATTACTAGTTTTAATATTGCCAATTTGTTCCTTATTGTTAAATATAAGTAGTGATATTTCAATTATTGAAATTCTTATGAAAAGTATGGGAACTAACTTATCTTTAGATTATTCTGGTATTGTTGAAGTAATCATGTATATTTTTAATTTATCTTGGTTTTTATATTTAATTTCAGAAATATATACAAAAGATTTAACAGATAATTTAGAAAATATATTTTTAAGAATAAAGCCAATTAAATATATTGTTAAAAAAAATTTATATTTTATTATAATAACTGTTTTTATTAAAGCCATTCAATATATCCTTATGATAGGAATATTAATGATAAGTAAAAATCAAACTGTCATTGATTATGAGTTATTTAAATTAATAGTTGTAGATACTGGTTATATTCTACTAATTCAATATATATTTTTATTTTTTTATTTAATATATATATTGTTAGGGAAAAAAATTAGTTTTTTAATAACAACAATTATTATATTAATAGCAATAGTTCCAAAAAATGTTTGGAGTATATGTAATTATTTTTATTTAATATTTTTATCACTTATACTTATAAATATCCTAATTTGTTGGGTGTTTTCAAAGTATAGTAAAAGTATAATAGAAAAAATATAGGAGGTTAATGTTAACATGAAATTAGAAATTAACAATTTAACGAAAGAATTTAAAGAAAATGTTATTTTAAATAATATTAATCTAACATTAGAAAGTGGCAAAATATATGGTTTTATTGGAAGAAATGGCAGTGGGAAAAGTGTCCTATTAAAGATTATTTGTGGTTTTTATAAACCAACATCAGGTACCGTTATATTAGATGGAAAAGATTATTTAAATTCTAATGAATTTCCAGAAGATACAAGAGCTTTAATTGAAAAACCTAAATTCCTTCCAGATTTAACAGGATATGAGAATTTAGAATTATTAGCATCTATACAAAATAAAATTGGAAAAAAAGAAATTGATGATATAATAGATAAGATGAATCTTAAAACTGAAGCAAATAAAAAATATAGCAAATACTCTTTGGGAACAAAGCAAAAACTTGGTATTGCTCAAGTATTAATGGAAAATCCTAAAATGATAATTTTAGATGAACCATTTAATGGAGTTGAAAATAGTACTGCCGATAAAATAAGAGATTTATTAAGAGAAGAAAAAAAACAGGATAAAATTATAATTATTGCATCTCATATTAAAGAAGATATTTACAAATTAGCTGATACTGTTTTTGAAGTAGATGGCGGGAATATAAAAGAAATATCCTAAAATATTAATATATTAGTATTAAGCTTAATAATAATTGATATATAAAATCAAATTCTTATAATATTACTAAATATATTTTAATTATGCAATTTATTTTAAATAGAATTAGATATATTAATAAAAATAATTTATAATAAATAAAATAACATTTAGAAGTATAAAGATAAAAAAATATTGGTATAGTAAATGATTATTACCGTAAGATATACTAAGAAATATAAACTACTTTGAATATGAAGAAGTTTAAAAGGAAGATATAAATGATTGTTAAAATATTAGGAAGTGTATCACCATACTGTAAGGGTGACTTAAATTGTCCAGGATACTTGATTAGAAAAGGAGATACTAAAATATTACTTGACTGTGGAAGTGGTATATCACGACTATTAAAATTTCCTGACGATTTAAAAAATTTAACCATTATTATTAGTCATTTGCATAAAGATCACTATAGTGATTTAGCATCAATTGGATATGCTAGCCATGTTTATCATAACCTCGGTTTATTGGAAAAAAGAATAACAGTTTATGTACCAAAAGATGAAGAATTAGAAGACTTTAACTATCTGATAAATTTTGGAAGTGAGCATTTCCTGAATTTTGTTTTTTATGATGAATCTACTGTTTTAAATATTACAAACATTGAAATATATTTTAGAAAAACCTTACACCCTGTTTTAACATACGCTATAAATATAATTACTAATCAGAAAAAAATTTCCTATTCATCAGATACAGGATTTGATAAAAATTTAATTTCATTTTTTGAAAAAGCAGATCTTTTTATTTGTGAATCGACATTTTTAGCTGACCAAAAAAAAGATAATTTATATCACCTTACGGCATATGAAGCAGGATTATTTGCAAAAGAAAGTAAAGTAAAAGAACTTTTATTAACCCATTTTTGGCCAGAAATTAATAAAAATATTTATAAGCAAGAAGCTAAACTTATATTTTCTAACACTAATGTTGCTGTAGAAGGAAAAATAATAACAAAATTATAAATAGTAAAAGAAACATTATATATTAGATGAAATACATACCTTAAATAAAAGTATGATTCAACTAAAAAAATGTTTCTTTTTTAGTAATATGATATTAATACATATTATCACTAAAAACTAGTTTTTATTTATTATTTCTGCCTTACACAATGAAACAAAAGCAGGATTACTATTATTATTTGAAACAATAACAACCATACCATATTCACTTCTTAAAACATCACCTTGTGCAACTGTTTGCCCACCAGCATTAATGTAAACACTTTGAGTTCCTGCCGGAATATAACTACGAATAGCGGCCTCACAATTGGCACCACAGTCAGTTGGTAATGGACTAGGTGCAGGAAGATATGTAATTGCGTTATTATAAGTGCTACTAGTTACAGTAATCGATGCAATTCTACAAATAGAAACAGCCTCTTCTGGATTTCCTTGGTTGTTAATAAGCTCAAAAAGTCCAGAATTAGGATTGTTATTTGGACCAGGTAATAAGGAACCAGGTCTTCCACTTACATTATTTCCACTTTCCATTGCAATAATTAAATTATCATTAGGATATAGAGTTATAATTTGCTGAATGATATTTCTCATCTGATCTACACAGAAACAAGCTGCTGAATCAGAATTACCTGTTGGTCCTGTTGGTCCTCCACTTGGACCAGTTGGACCAGTTGGCCCTATCGGACCTGGATTACCAGGAAACCCCATTGGACCTCTTGGACCAGTAGGTCCAGTTGCTCCAGTAGCACCCGTTGGACCAGTCGGACCAAAACAAAACACACAATTAGCAAGGTCTTTATCACATTTTTCTTTTCTTGAATTGAAACCATTATTACAGTTCATTTTTCCCCTCCTTTAGAATTTTTATAGTTAAACTTTTAAGGTTTTATATAAAATATATTCCATCATATTATATGTTGATATTTTGCTATTAACCAATACAAAAGTCTATAAAACAATTAATATGTTTCAATATTAAAAAATGCTAATAAATAAACAAATACTAATCAATAAGTAAAATAACTTATAAGATACATGTATATTTAAAAATACATGTATCATGTAACTATATATTACTATTGATTAACATGGTATAATAAAATAACTGTGTTAAATTAACCTTAGTAATAAAAATAAATCAAAGATCTTATCGAAAAGAGGAGAGAATTTTATGATAATTAATATTAGTGGAAGAACAGATATTGTTGCATTTTACTCTAAATGGTTCATGAATAGATATAAAGAAGGATATATTGACGTTCGAAATCCTTTTAATCCAAAATTAGTTAGTAGGATTTTTTTTGAAGATGTAGATGCTATTATGTTTTGTACTAAAAATCCAATTCCAATCTTGGACGAATTAAAAAATATTAATAAGCCAATTATTTTTCATGTAACAGTAACTCCTTATAAAAATGATATAGAACCCAATGTTCCCCAGAAAAAATTGATAATTGAAGCAATAAAAAGAATATCAAATATCATAGGAATTGATAACTTAGTAGTTCGATATGATCCAATATTTCTAAGTGATAAATACAATTTAGAATATCATAAAAGGGCATTTGACCGGCTTGTTACTTTACTTGATGGATATGTAAAGAAAATCATTGTTTCCTTTATAGATAATTATAAAAATGTTAAGAAAAATATTAATGCAATAGGTAAAAAAGAATTTGATGAAAGTGATTATAAATCCCTGGGATTATCGTTTAGTAAAAGTGCTAAATCTCATGGAATGACTGTACAAACCTGTTTTGAAGAAAAAACTTTAATTGAATATGGTTTTAAAAAAGGTGAATGTCTGTCACACGAAATGGCCTTTAAGTTGACTAATAAAACATATAAAAGCTGGAAAGCTAGGGGTTGTAAATGTGTTGAAATGGTTGATATAGGAGTGTACAACTCATGTAAACACTTTTGCAAATATTGCTATGCAAATTATGATGAAAAGAAAGTTTTAGATAACTATAAACTTCATGACGATAATTCATCTTTATTAATTGGACACTTAGAAAATAATGATATAATAAAAATAAGAAAGGGATAATACTGTTTAATCAGGAGGAAACATATGATAAAAAATGTTATTTCAGTAATTGATGGACAATTAGGTAGCTGTGGAAAAGGTAAAGTGATTGGTGAAATAGCAACAGATGAATCAATTAACTTGGGAGCTGCAGTTTCAAATTGTATGCCTAATTCAGGGCATACATACGTAGATTCTTTTGGTAAAAAAACAGTATTTAAAAACATACCAGTATCTGTCATCAATCAAAAAACAGAACTTTTTATTGGACCAGGTTCGGCAATTGATTTTGAAACATTTAAAGATGAATATAAGAATGCTAGCAAATATATAGGAAATAGAAAAATTTATGTGCATGAAATGGTACCAATAATCTTGAAACGACATAAGGAATATGAACAAAAACAAATAAAATTTGGTTCTACATTTAAAGGTTGTGGAAGAGTAACACAAGAAAAAATTATAAGAGATGATAAACTTGAGTTTTTTAAAAGTTACAAGAATGCCATATCATGTTCTAATACTGAGTGGTTAGAGAGACTTTACAATCATTTAGATAATCCAAATGAATATGTATTGCTAGAAGGCTCTCAAGGATGTGACTTAGATTTAAATCATAGTGGAAACTACCCATATGTAACAAGCAGAAATATATCAACAACCCAAATGCTTGCTGATTCTGGAATATCAAGTGAAAGATTACTACAAACAATAATGGTAATAAGACCATTTCCAATTAGAATAAGTAACGTAACACAATCAGTAGATATTATTTATACTGGAAACTGTGGAGTAGGTGAAGAATTAACTTGGACACAAGTAAATTTATCATCTATGTATAATACATATCCTCATCACAATGATATAGAATATTACGATAATTATATTGATATAAATTATATAAAAAAATTAATAGATTCTTGCCCTGAAATATATTTAAAACAATTATTTGGTAATGACTATAAAATTAATACAATTAAAGTAGATTCAATAACTTTGCTTAATGCTTTAGAACTAGAAAGATTAGTACATAAAGCAAAAAAAATAAAAAAATATAGGAGTAACATCATAAATTTAGCAGGTATTAATATAGATGATAATATAAATGATATGATTATTGATCAATCAGAAGAAACAACGGTAACTAAAATGGAAAGAAGAATTTTTGATATAGATATAAATAAGTTGAAAAATAATTGTCGAATAAATTCACCATCTAGTCTGTATTTAAATTTTTTTGAACATTTAAGTATATATTATAAAGAAAAGACGGGCAATTTTGAAGATTATTATTTTAATAGATACTTAAGAGAATATTTTAATTGGATAGAGTCAAATACAAATACAGAAATTTCAGCTCTTGGAACAGGATGCAAAAATAATGAAAGAATATTAAAAAAGAGTTTAGTAAAAAAATAAGTATAGGAATTTAAAAAGGTGCTAATGATGGGATAGATGTATGAATGAATGTTATAGAAATAAAAAAACAAAAATTATATATAGTTAATAGGGAAAAATCATTAATATTGTTGATAATATATATGAGGTGAAAAAAATATGCCATTTAATAAAGATATTAGTGGATTTAAAAACGAAGAGGAATTTGTAGAATACTTAAATGGAAAACTAGTTAAAGAAGTGCATCCAATATTTCAAGAATTATTTAACACACTTTATAAAAATATATCTAGTCAAGATAGAATAATTTGTTGGTTAGATTTTAACAAAAGAAAAGCTGATATGTATGTAAAAATAAACAATATAATTAAAGGAATTAGCATTAAAAAGGGAATTAAAAATTCTGTTCATGTTGAACATATAGATGATTTCATTGAATTTATGAATAAATTGGGAGTAGAGGAGAATATTATAAAGGAATATTTAAAATATCATTATGCAGATGGAACGATGAATGGTAGTGGAGAAAAAAGACTTTCTAGTATTGAATATAGACAAAAAAATCAATGTAGTTTAGACTACATAAATAGCAAATTGAATATAAATGAATATATAGATAAATTTACTGAAAGATTTATTCTAAAAGGAAATAGATCAAATTATGAGATTGATGCTATAATATATGGAGTTGTCGATGATTTTATTTGGATTACTAATAATGAAATAAGATATATAATAAAAAAACATCTAGATGACAATATATCATCATTACATATTAGTTGTTTATCAATACAACCATTAACAAGAAATTTAAATTATAGCAAGAAGAACGAATATGGAAGAAACCACATACAGGTAAAATGGTATAATATTGCAGATCAAATACTAGAGGTCATGGCAACTTATAGGAAAATGAAAAATATATATGATATGAGTTTAATTGATTTGGAAAATTATTTTTTAGAAAAAAACCCAGAAATTTCACAAAATCTCACAAAAACGTTGAGTTGTAAACTAAATTCTCACAGATAAAAGAAAAGGAAATTATTAAAGT
>CANORV010000019.1 GCA_947569245.1 uncultured Mycoplasmatota bacterium
TACATTCGTAAACCTCCTCCTAAAATAATTCCAGTTTTATTTTAAAATGAAAGAATTTTGTTGTAATTGAAAAATTGATTGACAAACAAATAATTTTGTGGTAACATGTTAAGGGTAATTTGAATAGAGGTGAAAAAAGATGTCTGAAAAGAAAGCAATATACCTAACAGCCGAGGGATTAAAAGAAATAAAAGCCGAATATGATGAATTAATTAATGTGAAAAGACCTGCAAATATCATTGCTATAAAAGAAGCAAGAGCTTTAGGTGATTTATCAGAAAATGCTGATTATGATGCTGCTCGTAATGAACAAGCACAAATTGAAGCTAGAATAAAAAAATTAGAGCAAATGATAGAAAATGTAGTTGTTATAGAAGAAACAAGTAAAGATAAAGTAGGAATTGGTTCTACTGTTGCTATTCGTTACGTTGATGATGAAGATGAAACTGATGAATATAAGATAGTAGGTAGTCAAGAAGCAAATCCATTTGCTAGCAAGATTTCAAACGAAAGTCCAATAGCACAAGCATTACTTAATAGAAAAGTTGGAGAAATTGTTACAGTAGAAAGTCCAAATGGTACTTATCGTGTAGAAATTACTGATATAAAATAAAAAAGATGAGAAATTCATCTTTTTTCTTGTTAAAAATTGCTAGTTAATATATAATATAGGAGTAAAACGAAAGGAGAATTATCATGACAGAAGAGAAAAAGACAAAAAAAGTTCAAGATGAAAATACAAAAGAAACAAAAAAACAAGCAAAAAAAGAAAATAATAAACATGTTATAAATATCAAGGTTGAAGGAAAAGAGTGGGAAGAAGCTCTTGAAAAAACATTTGAAAAGAAAAATAAAAATGTGACAATTGATGGTTTTAGAAAAGGAAAAGCACCACGTAGTATTTATGAAAAGAAGTATGGTAAAGAATCACTATTCTTTGATGCAGCAGATGAAGTATTACAAGATTCTTTTAAACAAGCAATGAAGGAAAATGAAAATCTTATTCCAATTGTTCAACCTAAAGTAGAATTGAAATCAATAGATGAAAATCATGTTGAATTTGTTTTTACAATTATAACTCAACCAGAAATAAAAATAAAAAAATACAAAGGTCTAAAAGTAACTAAAGAAGAGAAAAAGGTAACTAAAGAAGAAATCGAACACGAAATTGGACATCTTTTAGAAAGATATGCTGAAGTAGTTGTTAAAGAAAATCAAGTAGTAGAAAATACTAATACAGCTGTTATTGACTTTGAAGGTTTTAAAGATGGTGTAGCATTCGATGGAGGAAAAGGAGAAAACTATTCATTAGAAATAGGAAGTAATACATTTATCCCTGGTTTTGAAGAACAACTAATAGGTATGAAATCTGGTGAAGAAAAAGAAATAGAAGTAACATTCCCAGAGGAGTATCCTGCAGAAGATTTAAAAGGTCAAAAGGTAACATTTAAAGTCAAAGTTCATGAGGTAAAAGAAAAAGTAAATCGTGAACTTGATAAAGATTTCTTTGAAGACTTAGGTATGGAGGGTGTTGACTCTAAAGAAAAATTAGAAAGTGAAATCGAAGCAAGTATCAAAGCTCAAAAAGATGCTGATGCAGAAAATACATACATTGATACATTACTTAGAAAAGTTGGAGAACAAACAGAAGTTGATATCCCTGAAGAGTTAGTTGAAGAAGAAGTAGACCGTATGATAGCACGCTTTGAAGAACAATTAAAAATGCAAGGAGTAAACCTTGACATGTATTATCAATTTACAAAGATGACTGAAAAAGATTTGAGAAATCAAATGGAAAAAGAAGCTTTTGAACATGTTCTATATAGAATGATGATGGAAGAAATTATCAAACTAGAAAAGATAGAAGTAACAGAAGAAGAAGTTAAAAATGAAAAAGAAGAATTAATGAAAAAATACCAAATGACAGAGGAAGATTTAACTAATGCCTTTGGTGGATTAGAAATGATTAAATATGATCTTGAAATGCGTAAAGTAATTGATTTCTTAAAAGAAGCTAATAAATAATAAAATTTGAAGTAGTTAATAAAACTATTTCTTTTTTTTGATATTTTCTTTCAAATTTAGACATATATTTTATTAGGTGAAGTTATAATGTTTAAGAAGTTGTTAAAAATATTATTATCAAACTTTTCTCTTTTTACAGCAAGTTATTCCAATAATGTTTTTCCAGAACCCTTATCTAAGGAAATGGAAGATTACTATATTGATAAATTTATGAAGGGAGACGAAAAAGCTAGGAATAAATTAATAGAACATAATTTAAGATTAGTAGCTCATATTGTTAAAAAGTTTGATTGTAATCAAAATGAACAAGATGATTTAATAAGTATTGGAACCATTGGACTAATAAAAGGTGTAGACTCATTTTCTAAAAGTCATGGAACCAAAATAACAACCTACTGTGCTAGATGTATAGAAAATGAAATACTTATGCATTTTAGAAGTAATAATAAAAATAGTAAAAATATTTCATTAAATGAATTTATTGGCTTTGACAAAGATGGAAATGAAATAACAATACTTGATGTTTTAAAAGCTCCAAAGCCCGATTTTCTAGATGAAATAGATAAAAAAGATAATATAAAACTACTAAAGGAATATTTAAATGTTTTAAATGATAGAGAAAGAGAAATAGTAGAAAGACGCTATGGTTTAAATAATCGTGATGAACAAACTCAAAAATCTATTGCCAAAGAGATGAAGATATCAAGAAGCTATGTTTCGAGAATAGAAAAGCGTGCTTTAACTAAAATTCTTAGAGAATTTTTAAAGAATAAATATTAAGATCATGTTTTATTAGGACATGGTCTTAATTTATTGTAATTGAGAAAAATATATTGAATGTTAAAAATATTTGACAAAGTTCCAAAGTGTTTTGGTAGATATATTATATGTTATATTTTATAATTGTTAGTGAAAGGAGAAAAATATGAAGCTTGGAGAAAAAATTATGTATCTTAGAAAACAGAAAGGGTATTCACAAGAACAATTGGGAGAAAAAATTAATGTAACTAGACAAACTATTTCAAACTGGGAGTTACAGGAAACTTCTCCTAATCCAGAACAGTTAAAATTATTATCGAAAGTGTTAAATGTCAGTATTGATGAATTACTTGATAATGATATAAAATTAGTATTAGAGGATAAAATAAGTAATACTGAAAAATTGGCTGGAATGATTATTAAAATATTAAAAATATTAGGTATTCTATTTGTTTTTATGTTAGTAATTGATATTATTGCCTTAATTACTTTTAACTGTATTTCATCTGTCAAAGTAGAAAAAAGTAGTAGTATAGAACTATCCTGTAAAATAAAAGATGATAATTACACAATTTCTGTTGGAACAGATGGAAGTTTTGAATGTGCTAATTGTTCAAAAGGATTAAAAGATGAGTTAAAAAATAAGTATATCGATTTTAACAGCCTTGAAAAAACTGAAGAGAATATAACTAATTATTTCGAAAATAATAATGGTTTATGTGACTAAATAATGAATTTAATTGCCATGTTTTAATAAACATGGTTTTGTTTGTCTATTTTACTATCAATTAATAATTTTTTTTCTAACACTATTTTAATTTAGAATATAAAGGTGTATACTATAAATAATGTTAGGAGTTGAAGATGAATGGATAACAAAGAAAATAGTTCTAAGAAAAAAAACATCGTTGTAAAAAGAAAATTAAGTAAAAAAGGTTTAAGATATACTATTATATTAGTATCAATCATTCTAGTATTCTCTATAAGTTTGTATATTCTTTCTCCAAAGATAACTTTAAAGGGAAAGAAAACAATAATTATTAATTATAACGATAACTATCAAGAAGAAGGTGCAACAAGTAAATTTTTAGGAAATGATGTAACTAGTAGTATGAAACAAAGTGGAAGTGTTAATACCAAAAAAATTGGAACATATAAAATAAATTATAATATAAAAAAATTATTCTTCAATGTTACTAAAACTAGAACTATCAAAGTAGTAGATAAAAAAAATCCTGTTATTGAGCTAACTGGAGAAAAGGAAGTAAATGTTTGTCCTAATAAAGATTATAAAGAAGATGGTTATAAAGCCTATGATGAATATGATGGGGATTTGACTAATAAGGTAAAAATTACAACAAAGAAAGATAAACAAATATATAAGGTATCTGATTCGAGTGGTAATGAAATAGAAATTGTTAGAAAACTTAACCGAGTAGATAAAGAATCACCTAAGATAATTTTAACAAAAGGAGAAACTTTCTATGTTAAGTATGGAAATGAATATAAGGAACCAGGTTTTAAAGTAGAAGATAATTGTGATAGTAATTTAGATGATAAAGTAGAAATAAGTGGTGAAGTAGATAGTAAAAAGGAAGGAACTTATGAACTTACATATAAAGTAAAGGATTCAAGTAACAATGAAACTAAAGTAGTTAGAAAAGTTTTAGTATACAAAAAAACAGATGTTAATAGTGGTGAAAGTAAACCAGGAGTAATTTATTTAACATTTGATGATGGGCCAAGTAGTGAAACAACAACTCATATTTTAAATGTTTTAAAAGAAGAAGGAGTAAAGGCTACGTTCTTTGTTACTAATAGTGGTCCAGATAGTTTAATAAAAAGGGAGTATGATGAGGGACATACTGTTGCACTACATACTGCAAGTCATGATTATAGTAAGGTTTATGCGTCAGTAGATAATTATTTTAAGGATTTAGAAACTGTCCAAAAAAGAGTAGAAAGAATAACTGGATATAAGTCTAATATTATAAGATTTCCAGGTGGTTCAAGTAATACTGTAAGTAGAAGATATGATAAAGGAAGTAAAATAATGACTACTCTAACTAATGAAGTTTTAAATAGAGGATATCGTTATTATGATTGGAATGTTGATGCTAGTGATGCTTGGACTTGTGCTCAGGCCAAAGTTACTGATAAAAAGAATTGTGTTTATAAAAATGTTGTAAACAATTTATCTAAGTCTAGACCAAATGTTGTTTTAATGCATGATATTAAGTATCACACAAAAGATGCTATTCGTGATATCATAAGGTATGGAAAAAATAATGGTTATACTTTTGCTAAATTAGATGATAATGTCAAAATGGTTAGATTTAGTGTTAATAATTAAAATGATAGTGTTAAAAACGTCTAGTATAAAATTATTAGATGTTTTTCTTTTATTTAAAAGTGTAAATATGTTACAATGGAATAAGAATAGGAGAAAAGGTTTTAATGAAAAAAGAGAAGTGGTATAAAAATCAAAAAATAATTATTCCAATGTTTATAGTATTAGGTTTATTTATAATAATTGGAACAAGTTATGCTTTGTGGCAGATAACATTACAACAAACTGATACTAATGTTATAACAACTGGGTGTTTGAAATTAACACTAACTGAAGAAACTGATGCAATTAATTTAGCTAGTGTAAGTCCAACAAGTGATGAAGATGGAAAGAAACTAACACCATATACATTTACAATAGAAAATACTTGTACAACAGATACTAACTACGTAATTAATTTAGAAACAACTTCAACAGGGGACAAGATTCTTGCTGATAATTATGTTAAGGCTCATTTGATTAGTAATACAGACCAGTTGTTTTTAGATAAATTACTTGAAAAACATATAAACGAAGAAAAGGTAATAACTGATGCAACTAGTGCTTATAAACTATATCAGGGAACACTAGAAAATAAAGAAAAGAAGCAGTTTAGTTTAAGACTATGGTTAGATGAAGATACGGAAGCAGTTGATTCAGTAATGAATGCAACGTGGCAAGGAAAAATAACTGTAACAGGAAAGTTTGTCCAAAATTCTAATCTTGCCAAACTACAAGCAGTAAGCAGTGAATATACTGAAGTAATTTGGAACTATGCAGGTTCAACAACAAAAATTGTTTTTGAAAATACTATTCATGAAATAGAGGGTGCAATAGATTCATTTAATATAGCAAGTGATAAAACAGATAATGCAAAAAAAATAATGGCATATGTTGTAATGAATACAGATGATGCTGCAACTCTTACTATTTACATTCAAGGAAATGGTGGAGTAAGAGCAAATGAAGATAGTTCATTTTGGTTTGCAGGATTTAGTGCATTAACTACTATTGAAGGATTGGAATACTTTAACACTAGTAATACAACAAATATGGAAGGTATGTTTAATGGATGTACTAGTTTAACAAGCCTAGATTTAAGTAGTTTTGATACAAGTAAGGTAACAAGAATGGGTGGAATGTTTGCAGTATGTAAGAGTCTAACAAGTCTCGATTTAAGTAACTTTGATACGCATCAAGTAACGGATATGACACATATGTTTGCTCTATGCTTTAATCTTATAAACTTAAATCTGAATAGTTTTAATACCAGTAAAGTTGAATCCATGAGAGACATGTTTTCAGAATGTAGTAGCTTAACAAGCCTCAATTTAAGTAATTTTGATACAAATAATGTTACTGATATGTCTGGCATGTTTTATAAATGCAGTAATTTAAATATTCTTACCTTAAATAATTCCTATATGAGTAATACAAGACAAACTGTATCAGGTATGTTTTATGATTGTAATAAAATAAAGACGACACTTAATGTAACTGCTATTGTATTAGAGATGGATTATATGTTTAATGAAAATACAGCCATATTAGATAATTCTTTAATTACAATTAATTACACAACAGAAACAGAATCTATAGTAGATAAAATAATAAATTCTAAAGATTCAAAATCAAATATTTTAAAGGGAACATTAATACCTTAATAATACTAAAACTTAGGTCCAATTGTACTAAGTTTTTTTAATGCTTAAACAATATTTCATCTTGAATATTTATAAAAAAAATGGTATTCTTATATTAAATAGAAGGAGGCTATACAATGAATGAAAATAAAAATCAAAATGAAAAAAATATCAAAAATAAAAATCTTATTTTAAGTATTTTTCTTGTTTTATTAATAATGATTGTAACAGTAGGAGTAAGTTTTGCTATTTTTTCATATAGTAAAGAAGGAAATATCGAAAATACAATTACAGTAGGTAATTTAAAATTTTTATATACAGAAATTGATGGTGCTGGAAATGGTATTTCAATAACTAATGCTCTTCCAATATCTGATACTGAGGGAAAAAATCTAGTTTCTAGTAGAGAGGTATTTAACTTTAAAGTAGAAGCAGATACAACTGGTTCCGCTATTTTAAATTATGAAGTAACAGTAGCAAAAGTAGAAGATACATCAACATTAGATGAAAAAATTGTTAAAATCTATGTTACTGCTGATGGAGAAGATGCACCACTAACAGTACCTGCTAAAGGTGTTGCAACATATGATGAGTTACTTGAAACAAATATAGTAAATGCCAAAGGAAAAGTTGTTTATCGAGGAACAATACCAGAAAATACTGCTAACTACTTAAAAGAATTCCAACTTAGAATGTGGATAGACCAAAATGCTAACTTTGCTGATCCTAATAATGATTACAATAATAAATCATTCTCAGTAAAAGTAAATGTCTATGCTGATAGTAGTCGTTTAACCGATAAAACAAAAGCCAAATATACAACAGGAGAACATGTAACTTTAACTGATAACAGTACTTGGACAGTTGTTGCAAATAGCAGTGAAACAGATAACGATATCTTATTATTAAGTGATAATTTAATTGATATAAATGGAAACTATATTGATAACTGTAGTACCAATATCTGTACTTATCCATTTGACTCTACAGGAATAACTACTATTAATAATGACCAAGAATCAAATATAGGTTTCATTTTACAAAAAAAATATTTACCTAAATTAAGGCAATCACTAGCTGGTTCAAATCTTGCTTCCCTTGAAGTACGATTACTTGAAGATAGTGAATTTGCTGGTTTAATGACTACATCTTTTGATGGTAATAATAATACTAATTACAATGTACCAGTTAGTTATTTACTATATCCAAATAATAGCTTCTGGCTACAAACAAGTAGAAATATAAATGGTACATCCTATGTATCAGCAGTAAATAGTACAACAGGTCAAATTACTATTAACAATACTCCAACAATAAGTGATACATATGGAATAAGACCAGTAATTTTGATTAACAAAGTAAATATAAAATAGTCTAGTTAATAGTAAATAAAATAATAAACTTTGAGGTAGTAATATGACAAAGAAAAAATGGTATAAAAATCAAAAAATAATTATTCCACTGTTTTTGATATTTGCACTGCTTATAATAGTAGGTTCTTCTTATGCTTTGTGGCAAATAACATTACAACAAACTGGTAGTAATATAATAACAACAGGCTGTTTTAAGATAGAGTTTATTGATAAAAATCCAATTAACTTGGGAAATGGTGTCCATCCAATAACAGATGAAGAAGGAAAAACACTAACACCATATGAGTTTACTCTTACTAATGTTTGTACAAGTGAAGCAACTTATTTTATAAATTTAGAAACCGTTAGTGATGGTGAAAAAATTTTAAATGAGAAATATGTTAAAGCAAGCCTTATGGAAGGTGAAAAAGAAATCTTTTTAAATACCTTAAAAGATACTTATATAAATACTGAAAAAGTTTTAGTTGAAGCAAGTCAAGCCTTCAAGTTAGCTAAAGGAAGATTACAAGAAAATGAGAGTAAAACATATTATTTACGTCTATGGCTTGATAGTGAAACACCAGCAATTGATGAAGTAATGAATGCAACCTATCAAGGAAAAATAACGATTAATCTCTCTTATGTACCATTAGCAGATGAAAATAGAATGATGTCACCAAGAACTGATGAGAATGATATTTATGCTCCATTTGCCGATACAAATAAAATTGTTTTTCAAACAGAAAACACACCAATAGAGGGTATAGAACCTACTGACATTAGTATTAATCAAACAGGTGGTGTCTTAGCTTATGTAGATAGAAGCAATGCCGATAATATTGTAACTTATATTAAAGCAGATGGTCTTATTCTATTTCCAGAAGATAGTGAGCTACTATTTAATAATTTTCAAAACTTAACAGAAATAGAAGGACTTGAAAATGTAAATACATATTATACAACTAACATGGCATCTATGTTTAGGGAGTGTGTTAGTTTAGAAAGCCTTGACTTAAGTTATTTTGATACGAGTAATGTAGAAATTATGTATAGAATGTTTAATGGTATGAGTAGTTTACAAAGTCTAAATATTAATAATTTTGATACTAGTAATGTAGAAAATATGGCTGAAATGTTTTCGGGAAGTAATGCCCTAACAAGCCTTGATTTAAGACACTTTAATATGAGCAAGGTTACAGATTTATCAGGAATGTTTCTAGAATGTGGAAGTCTAGTAAATCTCAATTTGAGTGGCTGGGATGTTAGCAATGTTTATGCTGGTACTGATATATTTGGATACCTTATTTGTTTAGTTAACCTAGATATAAGTAATTGGATTGTTTCTTCATCATCAGTGATTGATTTTTTTAACACAGATACCTGTGGAGAACTTAAATATCTTAATGCAAGTGGTTGGCACTGGAAAAAGTTTGGTGCTGAATACTGTAGACTCGATTTTACCTTAGATGCTGGATCATCCTTTGAAACTTTAGATATTAGTAATTGGAAGGTTGAAGATAAGAATCCAGAATCATCACTGAGGGTTCCTTATAGTTCAGCTCGAAATCTAATTGTTAGAAACTGGGTGTTTAAAGAAAATATAGATGAATTACAAGGTATGTTTGAAAGCCAACTATATGAAAGCATCGATTTAAGTGGTTGGGATACTTCTAAAATGACAAATATGGATAGAATGTTTTATGAATGCAGTAATTTAGAAAGTCTTGATTTAAGTGATTTTGATACAAGTAAAGTAACAAGTATGGCTGATATGTTTTATGGATGTAGTAGCTTAACTAATCTAGATTTAAGTAATTTTAATACTAGTAATGTGGACGATATGTCATCTATGTTTGAAAGATGTAGTAGTCTAACAAACTTAAATGTAAGTAATTTTAATACGAGAAATGTAGTAATAATGGAAAGAATGTTTTCAGATTGTATTAGTTTAACAAGCCTTGATTTATCAAGCTTTGATATCACTAATGCTACCAATTTAGTTGGAATGTTTTCTAATGACAATTTATTAGAAAATATTATTTATAGTAATAAATTTACTTATACCAATAATATTGCTATTGATATGATGTATGATAACTGTCCAGCCAACAAACCAACTGATTCTTCATGGAATGGTATCTTTGATGAAGAACCTGAAGGAGCTTCATAAAAATATTAACTAAATAAAGTTTGATATTACCAAAAAAGTAATATCTTTCTTTTTGTCTTAAAATTATGTATAATTAATAGTAGGTGATTAACACATGAAAAAATGTTTACCAAAAATGTATAAGAAAAGTATCTTTGATATTCCATATCAAAATCTAAAAGAATCAGGTATTAAATGCCTAGCATTTGATTTAGATAATACAATAGCTTTAATAGATCAAGAAAAAGTAGATGAAAAGACAATTGATTTTATCAAAAAATTAAAACAAGATTTTATTATAACCATTATTTCTAATAACTATCAGAATCGTGTTTTAAGTTATGCAAAACTTTTCGACTGTGACTATGTTTCATTTGCTTTAAAACCATCAACCAAAGGATTAAGAAAAATGAGAAAAAAATATCATCTAACTAACAAAGAAATTGCTATTATTGGAGATCAACTGATGACAGATATTTTAGGTGGAAATCGTGCTAAAGCTTATACAATACTAGTAGATCCACTTGGTGTTAAAGATTTAAAAATAACTAGTTTTAACCGCTTTATAGAAAAATATGTATTAAAAAACTTTGCTAAGAAAAAACTATTAATAAAAGGAGTTTATTATGAAAAAAATAGATAAAACTTGTAGGGGTTGTGGAATTGTTTTACAAGATGACAACATGATGCAAGAAGGATATACTACTGATATTGAAAATGACTTGTGCCAAAGATGCTTTAGAATAAAAAATTATGGAGAATATCAAGTGGTTGCTAAATCAAATGAAGAGTTTATTGAAATTTTAAAAAGTGTTGGAAAAACAAAAGATTTAGTTCTTTATATAGTCGATTTATTAAATTTAGACCGTGACTTATCAAAAATTAGAGAATATATAAAAAATAAAATACTCTTAGTTTTAAATAAAAGAGATGTACTACCAAAAAGTGTATCAGATGAAAAAATCAAAGAATATATTAATAATTTAAATCTTAATATAGAAGATGTTGTAATTATTAGTGCCAATAAAAATTATAATATTGACCAACTTCTTCAAAAAATAAAAAAGTATCAAACTA
This sequence comes from uncultured Mycoplasmatota bacterium, assembly GCA_947569245.1. Classification (GTDB taxonomy): domain Bacteria; phylum Bacillota_I; class Bacilli_A; order RF39; family UBA660; genus CATKEA01. The sequence continues at coordinate 11,335 of CANORV010000019.1, forward strand.
GTAGTAAAGTATATGTAGTAGGTAATACAAATGTTGGTAAGAGCAGTTTAATTAACAAATTATTAAAAAACTACTCAACAGACCCAAATGAACTAACAATTTCACCACTTCCATCAACTACTTTAAATAAAATAACTATCGAGTTAAGTGATACAATTACTTTAATTGACACACCTGGATTAGTCGATAGAGAAAATATTGTTAATTATGTAGATAGTAGTATATTAAAAAAGATTAATCCAAAAAAAGAAATAAAACCACGAACCTATCAACTAAAACCAAATCAATGTTTAATAATTGGCAATCTAGTTAGACTTGATTATATCGAGGGAGAAAAAAATAGTTTTACGATATATATATCAAATGACTTAAAAGTAAAAAGATATAATGCTAGTAAGCACGATAATCTTAAAGATTTATCAAAAACGACAATTGATTTAAAATTTAGAGAAGATATTGTTATAAATGGTTTAGGTTTTATCAAAGTAGTACAAAATGGCAAAGTAGATATTTATCTAAACAAAGATGTTTCAGTATTTACTAGAAAATCATTAATTTAAAAGATTAATTAATAAGTAGAATATAAAAGGAGGATAATATGAGTATTAATAAAGCATATGAAAAAAACAACCCTGATATTGTTTACAATAAGAAGAATTCATTATTTAATAAATCGTTAAAAGGAAAAAGAATAATATTTATTACAATAGCATTGCTAACAATAACAGTCCTTTTAACAACTTTTATAATTAAATCAAAAAGTTATGGTCTATGGAATACCTCAATAAATCAAGAAAGTACTAATCATATGACAATTACTGATAACAAGTTATCAATTATGCAAAATCAACCGTTTGCCGATTCAAATGGAATAGGAAAATATAAATCATCTATTACCAAATTAATATTTGAAAATAATATTCATGATATAGAAAATAAGATAGAAACTTTTGATATATCAGAAGAAAAAAACGAATCAGTAATAGCTCATGTAGTAGCAAATGATGATAATTCTACACATACAGCATATATTCAAGGAAAAAGAAAAATAATTGCTACTACTGATTGTTCATACATATTTGCAGGGCTTAATGATTTAATAGCTATTGAAGGATTAGAATATTTTGATACACATCAAGTAACAAATATGTCATTTATGTTTTCTGAATGTAGTAGTTTAACCATCCTAGATTTAAGTAGTTTTGATACAAGTCGAGTAACTAATATGAATAATATGTTTTTAGGCTGTAGTGGTCTAACCAATCTTGATTTAGGCGGTTTTGATACTCATCAAGTAACCACAATGTTTGGTATGTTTTATGGATGTAGTAGTTTAACCATCCTAGATTTAAGTAGTTTTGATACAAGTAATGTAACAGATATGTTTGGTATGTTTATGGCTAATCGTAATTTGAAAACACTTGATGTAAGTAGTTTTACAACAGATAAAGTAACAATTATGGCAGGAATGTTTACTAATTGTAGCAGTCTAACAAATTTAGATTTAAGAAACTTTGATACTAGTAATGTTACTAGTATGCAAAAAATGTTTGCTTACTGCAGCAGTCTAATAAGTCTAGATTTAAGTAATTTTAATACAAGTAACGTCGAAAATATGTGGGCTATGTTTTCAAAATGTAGCAGTTTAGAAAGTCTTAATTTGAGTAGTTTTGATACCACCAGTGTAACAAAAATGAGTGAGATGTTTTGTAATTGTAGCATCCTAAATACTATTACTTATGGAGAAAAATTTATATATAATAATGCCGATGTTAATTACATGTTTTTAAATTGCCCAGCTAACAAACCAACAAATTCTTCATGGGATACTGTAACTTTTTAAATAAAACAAAAAAGCCTAAGTAATTATTAATTTTACCTAGGCTTTTACTATTTATTATTTCTTTTCTGGTATTCCATAGATTTCCTCAACAGGATCAAAAAAGAAAGATTCTTCTAATGGATTAAAAGTAAAATAAGCACCTAAAGAAAACAAAATAGGAAATAAAATAATACCTGCTATTTTTAATTCTTTACTATCAGCTTTTTTATAAATAAATCTAATAATGTAATTAGTAAGTAAAATAGTTAAAAATAATAAAATTAAAGTAACTATCATATTTTCACCAAATCTATAATATATTGGTAAATAGATAATTAAAAATAAAACAATATTTAAAACAGCACCACATAAATTAGTAAATAAAATATTATTAGCTTTATACTTTTTTCTAAATAAAATTAAAATAATACTATAAATAAAATAACTAGTAAAAAGCATCTTCATATGCTCATAAATACTTTCATTAACGGGAAAGAAAATAGCTGTAAAATCATTTGGTAAAATTTTATAAACATTATGTATTAAAAAATTTATAACAAATATTATAACAGTTGAACTAATCATAAAGATTTTTTCTTTTTTATCCATATTATCACCAGTACTAGTATATCCAAAACTTAAGTATTTATTCATTTTACAGCTTAAAATTTACGTGTTATAATATAGTGTATAAATTAACTACTGATGGAAGGTGATCTAGTGAACAATAAAAACTTAGTAGATGAAATTAGAAGTAAATTAGACATAGTTGATATTGTTTCATCATACATTCCATTAATTCAAAAAGGTAAAAACTTTTTAGGTGTATGTCCTTTTCATGACGACACTAATCCTTCAATGAGCGTTTCTCGTGAAAAACAAATATATAGATGTTTCTCTTGTGGAGCAGGTGGAAATGTCTTTAATTTTGTCATGGACTTTGAACATTTAACTTTTAAAGAAACACTTAAATTACTTGGAGAAAAGGCAAATATCAATGTTGATGGTATAAAAATTAATCAAAAACACGATAAAAATCAAAAGTTTTATGATGCCTATCAACTTGGAGTTAAGTTCTATCAAAACAATTTAAATACCCAAGATGGAAAAAAGGCTAAGGAATATTTAAAGTCAAGACAAATAGATGATAAAATAATCAAAGAATTTAACATTGGATTATCCCTAAAAAAACCTGATGATTTAACAAAGATTCTTTTGGGTAAAGGATATAATCTTAATCTATTAAACTTGATAGGTTTATCTAGTAAAGATAAAGATGTTTATATAGATCGTATTATTTTTCCACTTACTGATGTTAGTGGAAGAACAGTAGGATTTTCAGGAAGAATTTATAAAAACCAAGATACTAATAAGTATCTAAATACTAAAGAAACACCAATTTTTAAAAAGGGTGAATTAATATATCATTACTTTGAATCAAAAGAAAGTGTTCGTCTAAAAAAATCAGTTATTGTAATGGAAGGTTTTATGGATGTAATTAGAGCAGCAAGTATTGGGTATAATAATACCGTTGCACTAATGGGAACAGCAATGACTAAAGAACAACTGACTCTTATTAAAAGATTGTCAAATAACATTATTTTATGTTTTGATGGAGATAGTCCAGGACAACATGCTAACTTAGTAAATGGAGAACAGTTTATTAAAGCAGGAATTGATGTTAAAGTTATCGAACTTCATGATGACTTAGATCCTGATACCTATATTTTAAAATATGGAAAAGAGAAGTTTGAATCTCTTGTTGAAAATGCCGTAAACTACCAAGACTACAAAATATCATCACTAAAAAACAACTACAATTTAACTAGTGATGATGAAAAAGTTCAATATATTAACTCAGTAATAGAGACTACCAGTAAGATAAATGACGAAATTCATCGAGAAATTATACTAAAAAAACTTGCAATTGAAGTAAATATAGGGTATAATACCCTAGAAAAAAGATTACAAGCATTTTTAGAAAAGAACAAGAATGAAGAAGAAAAAAAAGTCTTGAGCGTTTATAAAGAACCAAAGAAAACTAATAAAAGGAATAAATATATAACTTCGTCTCTTGCTACTTTATACTACATGCTAATTAAAAGTTGGGTCATTGTTAAGTATGATCGTGAAGGAATCTATTTTCCAGAAGAAAACATGAGATTTTTAGCATCTGAAATATCTTATTATTATCATAAGTATGGAAGTATTAATATTGCTGATTTTTATACATATTTGAATGATAAAGAAAATCTATTACCATTATATAATGAAGTAATAAATGCTAACTTTGATGATTCAGTAAAAGATGATGTAGTATTAGACTACATAAAAGTAATAAGAGAAGGAATACTAAAAACAGAAATTAAAAGACTAGAAGGCTTAATAAGAAATACAACTGATCCACTAGAAAAAGCAACTATAGCAGAGAAAATTCGATGTTTAAAAATAGGGAGTTGAGTTTTATGACTGGTGAAATTAAAACTATAGAAGAAAGAAAAAAGAAATTAGTAGAATCAGGAAAAAAGAAAGGTTTTATTACCTATGAAGAATTAGCTGAAGAATTAAAAGGGCTAGAATTAGATAGTGATACATTAGATGACTTATATAATACTTTTGTAGAAGAAGGAATCGATGTAGTTGCAAGTGACCAAGAAGATGATGGAGAAGCTGGAGGACTAGTTGATGTTGATGATTTAGTATTATCAAAGGATATCAAAATAAATGACCCAGTTAGAATGTACTTAAAAGAAATCGGTAGAATTCCATTACTTACATCAGATGAAGAATTTGAATATGCTCGTCTTGCTGAACAAGGAGATGAGTATGCAAAAAGAATGCTAGCAGAATCAAACTTACGTCTTGTTGTATCCATTGCTAAAAGATATGTTGGTCGTGGTATGTTATTTCTTGATTTAATTCAAGAAGGAAATATTGGTTTGATGAAAGCTGTTGATAAATTTGATCCAACAAAAGGATATAAATTTTCAACATATGCAACTTGGTGGATTAGACAAGCTATTACTCGTGCCATAGCAGATCAGGCAAGAACTATAAGAGTTCCTGTTCATATGGTTGAAACAATTAACAAACTAGCTCGTATCCAAAGACAATTAACTCAAGAATTAAATAGGGAACCAACAGATGAAGAAATTGCTAAAAAATTAGGAATAAGTATTGAAAAGGTTCGTGAAGTTTATAAAATTTCACAAGATCCTGTATCTCTTGAAACACCAATTGGTGAAGAAGAAGACTCACATTTAGGAGATTTTATTAAAGATGAAAGAACAATGTCACCTGAAGAGTATGCAACAGTTGAAATGTTAAAAGAAGAATTAAGTGGCGTTTTACTTACCCTTACAGATAGAGAAGAACGAGTTTTAAGATTACGTTTTGGCTTAGATGATGGACAATGTCGTACACTAGAAGAAGTTGGACAAATTTTTGGAGTAACAAGAGAAAGAATAAGACAGATTGAAGCTAAAGCTTTAAGAAAATTAAGACACCCATCAAGAAGTAGAAAACTAAAGGATTTCTTAACTAACTAATGAGAATAAACGAAAGATTAAAACTAGTAGCATCCTTTGTTGAAGAAAATAAAAATGTAATAGATGTCGGTTGTGATCATGCACTTCTTGACATCTATTTAAATATTAACAGAAACAATATAAGAACCGTAGCAAGTGATATAAAAGAAGGACCATTAGAAATAGCAAAAAATAATATAAAAAAATATCACTTAGAAGATAAAATCGAAGTCCGTCTTGGAAATGGAATAGATACTATAGATGATAAAATTGATACCATAGTTATATCTGGAATGGGCGGTTTGACAATAATTGGAATACTAAAATATAAAAAGTATCTTCTAAAAAACGTTGATACAATTATTCTTTCACCAAACAATGAAGTCTTTAAAACTAGAAAAGAAATAACTAAATTAGGATATTTTATTGAAGACGAAGAACTAATTGAAGAAAAAAAACAAATCTATCATGTTATTAAATTTAAAAAAGGGAAAAAATACTACACCAAAAACGATTTTGTTTTAGGACCAATCTTAAAATCAAAAAAAAGTAAGACTTTTATAACTTACTTAACAAAAGAAAAAGAATCACTAGAAAAACTACTTAAAATATTACCTAAAAAATACTTCAAAAGAAGAAATAAATTAAAAAGAGAACTAAAGGAAATAAAAAAGGTCCTTTAGTTTTTTAAATGAAAAAAGTTAAATTACTATTATCATCATAACTATCATTAGTAGCTTGTTTTAAATTATTGCTACTTGTTTTATTACTAATATTATTCTTTTCTACATTCGAAGAAGAAACTTTACTATTAGTATCACTATCACTTCCACGAACAGCATTCATTACTCTAAACATAGTAATAGCATTATTAAGTATAGGTCTAACTTGATAAATTATTGGAATAGCTTGATTAATAACATTAAGAGTTTTTCCTGTTCCATTGAGAAAATTATTCCAGTTATATTTTTTAAGACCTCTAAAAAGAGAAGGTTTAGGCATCTTTTGATTATAATAATTATAATTATAAGGATAATAGTTCATACTATAAGGATCATTATACATTCTATCTACTCCTTTACTATTATTATATGAAACTATTATAAAAAGTTAACAAATAAACATTTTTAATTGAAAGTTAAAAACACTTATGTTAGTATAAATAAATGATTAATAGGGAGAAACCACCATGAATAATAATATATCACTTGATTTAATAGAAAATTATAAAGATAAACTTAATGAAGAAGACGTTATTAAATTCTTATTAGATACCAAAATAAGAAATTATCTAATTGAAAATAAGTGTTTTGAATTTATAGCTTTAATAGCATCAACTCCAAATGATCAACTGAGAAACTTTTTCTTTAATGATGAAACAATTCCACTTATGCATAAATTCCAAAACTTCTACTTAGCTTTATGTAATGGTTCATTTTACCCAAATAAGATAGAGTTATTAAAAAACAAAGCATTTTTAGAATCCCTAAAAATCAGTAAAAATACCTATGATATAATGTAAAATATAGAAAAAGAAATAGCTATAAACCAAGAAAACAACCAAATAACAAAAAAATTAGAAGAAGGTATATATAACTATATCAATTATTTATCAATCGATTTAAAAACAAACGCCAAAAAAATTGCATTACTTTTAGAATTATTTTCCAGAAATAATAATAGTAAAGTCATCGATTATATTATCCTAAATATAAAACAATATGCCATTAATAATAAAAAGGAAGATTTTGAAGACTTTTTTCCATCATCATCATACTATTTAATGTGCTATAACGAAGATTTCAATATGCTCTATAAGCTAATAGATTCCTTTAAAGAGATTGAAAATCTATATTATTGTAAAAGCTTTGTTAATGCAATAATCGATAAAACAACTAATTATAGGGATATTATTATTAATCATGAAGAACAGCAACAATTTAAAAAATATATTGTAAATGATAAATGTAAAAACCTTTTATTATTGGACTATAAACATTATTTATTTGAAAAACTATACACCATTTTACAAGAGGATATGATTAATTACTTCTTAGATGATCAAGCACTATTAACTCTATATTATAACAATAACTTTGAAAGTCTAATATACATTAATATTTGTTTTGACAAATTAACCGAATCAAACTTATTTAATAAACTTCTTGCTAAAAATGAAAACGATGAAACATATGATAAATATCTAAAAAAGATAACTGAATCATTCAAAAATACAAAATCAGTTTTTAATTTATTAGATACATATCTAGAAAACTTAGACTATCATCATTTTTTTAGAGTATTTATAAACATTAAAGATGAAGAACAACTAAGCTACATCAAAATAAATATTGATAAACTACTATCACTAAATAATAACGATTTATTAAAAGGAATGAAAAAAAGTTGTTATCTTGTTTTTAAAGATCAAATAGATATAAAACAATTTGACTATAGTAGTTATGATTTATATGTAATTTTAACAAATATGTTAAATAACAACGATTATGATAATGAACAATTAATAACAATTTTTAAAAACGATAGTAATCTATCTAAATGTTTAAATAGCACTTATACTGAAAAAATATACAAGCAAGTAATAAATTTACACAATGAAGAACTAACAGCAATTTTTTTTAGTGATGAAAGTTTAACTACATTAATAAGTAATGATAAATTAAGTAAAATCTATCAAATAATAGAATGTGTATTTGATACAAGTATACAGAATTTATTCTTAAATAGGAATTGTCTAATAGAAGTAGCAGAATACTATCTAAAAAAATTTAATCGAGATAAAATAGATTATCATCAAAAATATCCACAAGCAAAGTTAACTGATAAATACTATTTATTCCTATTAAATATTTCAATGCTTAAAGATAAAAAAGTTCTCTTTCAAATATTAGACTTTTATCTGATGAACTCTAAATATTTGCACTTTTTCTATTTACTAAGAAATAAATTATCCGTTGATATTTTATCAGAATATTTAAATATTAGAAAAGATTTAATAACTAAAATAATTCAAGAAGAAAATAATAGTAATATCATATATATTTTAGGAAACTTACCTCAAATGTTAATAAAAAGAGAAATTTTTAAGGAAAGAGAAAATTTTATTTTATATTGTGATATTTTTGATTATGAATTAATATTTAACAAAAATGAAAGTGATAATATAAAACTTGATGAAAGTATTTTAAATAACGATGAATTTATTATTAAATTTCTTTATGAAAAAGATCTAGATAAAAAATTAAAATTAGTAACTGATGATGATACTCTTGTAAGAAGATTAATTTTAAAAATAAATGTCTATAAAGACATGTTAAGTAAAATACAAGAAAATCTAAATGACAACTATCAAGATTTTAAAGACTATATAAATATCTTAGAAAATAGTAAAGTCGATATTTTAAATAATGAATTTATAACAGATATGAAAGATGTTCTTTTTGATAATAAAAACATAAAAAAAGCTTTTTTTAAATACAAAAATACTAATCTTGAATCGATAAAATTAGATATTTTAACTAAGCAAATTAACTTTTCAAGAAATAATATCGTATCACATCTTACTAATCCTCTTTTAAAAGATATATCCTATCTAGAATATGATTTAGATGATAAAAAAGTAGTAATACCTACTATTATACTTGATAAAGAACCTTATATTTTTCTAGTCAGAAGAGTAAGAAATGGTGAATACTTTTTTGATGGTACTTATGAATCTAAAGTAGGATGTTACAGTATAATAACAGATAAAAATAGAAGTGTTTTTCATTCTGACACTGGTATAAAACTAGGTTATATTAATATTAATCCTTATGATATACTCGTATAATCATAATACTCCAATGGTTAAAATACTTAGAAAAAGTTATAAAGATGCTATTGAACAAGTAAAAGATCCATATTCTAATTGGAAATAAAATAAAAAAGTAAAAATAATTATAGTAATAGGTAAAAAAATAGAGCAAAAAAGTTTTCTATTTTAAAAACTTGTGTTATAATTCTTATAGTAGAATAATAGGAATGGGGTATCACAATGAATATTTTTATTTCCGTATATCATATGGTTAGAAGTATCTTTACTTTTCCAAAGAAACTATTTATTAATAGTAAGGAAAGTAAGATAAAAAAAGAAAAAGAACAAGAACAAAAAGATAGAATTGCACGTATTCAAGAAGAAATAAAAACACAGTCTCAAGGACTTGATAATAAAAAAAATGATGAATCTGATAATATTCAAAGTGGTGATGGCTTAGATGAATTAGTAGAAAGAAAAAGAGTATCGTTTGACTACGTTGTAAAAAATGATATTGGTCAAACCATAAAGGGAAGTTTTGATGCCTTATCAGAAAGTGAAGTAAAAGCTTTTTTGATAAATGAAGGGTATGAAATTATAAGTATTACACCTCAAAAAAAGATGAATATGGAAATCAAACTTCCAGGTTTTGGAAAGATGAAAGCTGGAGATATTTCCTTTGCCTTAACTCAGTTATCAACTTATATTAGAGCAGGAATACCATTGATAGATTCTGTTCGTATTTTAGCAAAACAAACATCTCAACCATCAAAAAGAAAAATATATGATAGAATTGTTTATGACCTTGTAACAGGAGAAAGTTTTTCTAAAGCATTAGAACATCAAAGTGATGTTTTTCCACGACTATTAATTAACATGGTTAAAACTTCAGAAATGACAGGGGACTTACCAAGTGTTTTGGATGAAATGAGTGAATATTATACTTCTATTGAGGAATCAAAAAAACAAATGATGTCAGCTCTTACTTATCCGTTAGTAGTTTTAGTTTTAACAATAATTGTTTTAGTATTTTGCTTAATTTTTATTGTTCCAAGTTTTACTTCTATGTATGACGCTGGAGAAAAAGAACTACCAATAATAACACAATTTACTATGTCTTTAAGTAGCTTCGTTGGAAATTATTGGTACTTATTACTAATTGGTTTAATCGTTTTACTTGTTGCATATCAAATGGCTTACCATAGTATTAAATCATTTAGAAAAACTATGCAAACATTCTTTATGAAACTCCCTGTAATTGGAAAAATAATTATCTATAATGAAGTAAATATGTTTACTAAAACTTTTGCTTCATTATTAAACCATAGTGTTAATATCTCAGATAGTATGGACATTTTATCCAAAATATCAAATAATGAAATATATAAAGAAATAATTATGAATACTTTAGATACTTTAAGTAAGGGTGGAAAGATTTCATCTTCTTTTAGAGGACATTGGGCCTTTCCAATTGTTGCTTATGAAATGTTAGTTACAGGAGAGTCAACAGGACAACTAGGTACGATGATGGAAAAAGTATCAAATCACTTTGGAAGTCTTCATAAGAATATGATTGGTTCCATAAAAAGTCTAATTGAACCAATTACTTTAGTAATTTTAGCTTTTGCAGTTGGATTTATTTTGATATCAATAATTGTTCCGATGTTTGGAATGTATGAAACAATTACATAATTTTCTAAATATAAAGATAAGAGTACGCTAGAAAGATGTGATTAGATGGAAATTTTATATATAATAATCTTTTTTATCTTAGGAATAACTTTAGGGTCATTTTATAATGTTGTTGGCTACCGTCTTCCAAAGAATGAATCGATAATAAAGCCTAAGTATTCTTATTGTCCATCATGTAAAAAAAGATTAACAAATAAAGAGTTGATTCCTGTTATTTCTTATTTGATTCAAAAAGGAAAATGCCGTGGATGTGGTGAAAAGATAGCTTTTTTCTATCCGATGATTGAACTTTTAACAGGGCTTCTTTTTGCCGTTTGTTATTATTCTTTTGGCTTTACTTATGAGTTAATAATAGCTTTAACATTAGTTAGTATGTTTACAATTATTATCGTAAGTGATACAAAATATTTAATAATACCAGATGAAGTAACTATTACTGGAATAATCATTATAATTATAACCAAAGTATTTAATTTAGGGATAAAAACAACACTTTTAAGTATTGGAAATGGTTTAATTATGTTTATTGCCATGTATTTAGTTATGCTTTTAGGTAATTATATTTTTAAAAAGGAAAGCTTGGGTGGAGCTGATGTAAAATTAATGTTTGTAGTAGGCCTTGTAGTAAGTCCATTAGTAGGTTTCTTTGTTATTTTTGTAGCTAGTTTAATTGCTCTTCCTATTTCTCTTTTTTTAGGACAAATAAATAATGAAAAAGTTATTCCTTTTGGACCATTTATAATGTTAAGTGTTATTTTATTTTATTTTCTAAAAATAGATGTTAATCTTCTTTTAGAATATTTTAGGTTTATATAAGTTATAAATAACAATTGAACTAATTGTTAACAACTGGTATAATTATATTGTAAGGAAAATAGGTGGTTAGAGATGAAAAATAGTAAAAAAATAGTATATAGTTTAATTGCTTTTATAGTAGTACTTATTATAGCATTAGGAACATTAAGTTTTCTATATGTAAATAAGTTATCAAAAGATGAAAAAAATATTTGTAATAGCAATTATTCAGATGTAAAACTTGAGTTACCTGAATCAGACAAAATGATGTTTAGGGAAGAATTAAATAAATACTTAAGTTATGTTCCAATACTTGAAGGTTATAATACCGAAACAGATGATAGTAAGTATAGTAGTATGAATTATGGTTATAGTACAGATGCGTATTCTAAAAAAGTAACTACAGTAGATGATTTGGATAAGAGATTATTATTTGTGATGGCATATAATAAAAGCAGAAAATTTGATTATGATATAAAAGATAACTATTCATGGTGCAATAATGGTGAGAAGTGTTCTGGTAATACTGCTACTAAAGTGGAAGATGTTAATAAAAATTTAAAAGAAATGTATAATATTGATAGTATTGAAACAGAAGATAACCGTTATAGAGTTTCTGGAGGAATTGTTGAAAAATATGGTTATTATTATGTTTCATACATTTCAGTAGGTGGTGATCCACTAGTAAAAGTATTAAGTGAAATAGAAGGTTATTATGTAAAAGATGATGAGCTTGTTATTTATGAAAGAGCTGGTTTCACTGGATATTTTCTAAGTCATATTTATGTATTAAAAAATACTAATGAAAAAAGTGATAATCGTCGTAGTGATTTTCTATTTGAAGATACTTATACTTCAGCAATTAATGATTATTTTAAGAAAAATATCAATGATTTCAAAATATTTAAACATACTTTTAAATTAGGAAGTAATGATAAATATTATTATTATAAAACAGAAGAATATCAATAAAATATAAAGATTGGAAGTGGCAAGGTGATTAATAAAGATAAGGCAAAAAACCGTAAATGGGGGGGGGTACTTTACAAATAAAAAGGTAATAGTATCACTTATAGTAATA
>CANORV010000020.1 GCA_947569245.1 uncultured Mycoplasmatota bacterium
TTTTTACTAATTATTTGATAAGAAAAATAGAGACATTTTTACTAATTATTCACATCTTTTATTATCAAAATAACATAAAAATAGAATAAATATTTTGTTCTGTATTAGCTAGTATGATTATATTATCTTTTTTCTTGTTATTTATCTTAATTTAATTTAAGATTAGGTTTACTTTATATTTATAAGTAACAAATTCTTTTATGATAAATATATTTTAATATTCTAACTGCTTTTTTTTGGCTTTTTATTATCTATAGAACCGTTTTCTTGCTCTTGATTCTTTTTATTCAATTTTTCATCTAAGTATCCAAAATAATTTTTTTGAATTGCTAGATTTGACATACTTATTTTGCTATTTATTTCTTTATTTATCTTCATTATTTCTTCATCAGTATATTTATATTCATCATTTATATATGTAAGGCTTGACTTTTCGGCATCATAGTAAGCGTATGGTGATTGCCATGATCCGTCTGCAAATATTGCTATATTTGAATAATCACTGCTAAATAAGTCTTCTCCCATATATAAACGAGGATCATAGTCTAAGTCAAAGAGATTAGCTAGTGTTGGTAATATATTTATATATGTTGTATACTGTTCAAATTTTTGCCCCTTAGTTTCACTGTTATATATTATGAACGGAGTCCTTTCTATTTCTTTTCTCTCTTCTAAATCATAGTCAAATAATTTTTGAAGATCACTAGTCTTTAGACCATATGGGTAGTGATCACCAAACATTACTAAGACAGTATCTTCTAGTTCTCCACTTTCTTCTAATAGTTCTAATAAACGTTGCATTGCCTTATCTAAAACTGTCATTTTTGATAAGTAGCGTTTTACTTCTTTTGAAACTTCTAAATCTTTAAATTTGTCTAAATACATATCCCCATATTCAGATGATTTTTGATATGGTTGATGTGTAGTTACGGTTGCCATATAAGTTATATAATTTTTATTGTCTTTAAATATTTCAAAGGCTTTCTCCATTAGTTCCACATCACTTGGCCATTCTTCATATCTATTATCATATGGTATTTCTAACTCCTCAACGCCATAGTACTTACTTCCTAAACTATTGTGAATGGCATTTCTGTAATAATATTTTTCTGTATAGTTATGGAAAGAATTGGCTTTATATCCTTCCTTTTTAAATAGGTTAAAAATGCTTTCATAATAAGTGTTTTGTCTATATTCATTGGCAGTACATGTATTGTTAATTGTAAATAAGCTTGTCAGGGCACTAAATTCGTTGTTTCCTGTTGAACAGTTATTTCTTGGTGAATAATTATTAGTAAATGTTAGTCCTTCATTATACAGCTTGTACAACGTTGGAAAATATTCTTCATTTATCATTACATTATTGACCGATTCTAAAAGGATTAAAATAACATTTTTTCCTTTAAATTTTCCTGTATAATCATTCTTTTCAGTTATTTTTCTAGAGAAAAAATATTTATTTAGGCTGTTCATTGTAGAGTCTTTTTCACTTTTTATTAGTTCTGTTATTTCCTCATCATCGATTTCTCTTTCATAGTTTATTTCTTCATCTACTATATTTGAGACTTGTCCTTGATTAGTTAGTTTACTTTTTACATCAAGAATACCAAAGACACTAACACCAAATTGATTTACTGCAACATTTGGTAGAGATGGATTTAAAAATAGGTCTTCATTTGAAACATATTGGAATTTATTTTGCATAAAGTCAGCTGATAATGTTATTAGGTACGATATTATTAATGTTATTAATAATACTGGGATGTGACGATATCTTAGATATTTACTTTCTTCTTTTTTTGTTATCACATAAACAATATATACTAGTAAAGGTAAAAATAGTGTATAATAACGATATTTAAAACTATGAATGTAATCACTTATATATGAGGTTACCTTCCCCAGTTGGCTTGATGTGTTTAATGATGTATAGTTTCCTAGGTAATTGTAGAATCCAAGTTGTGCTAAAGCGTAGATTGCTATTAAACTAGCAATTGCTATCAGTATTATTTTCTTTACTTTTGTATTTTTTACAAATATTAGAAGGCTATTTATAATTATTGCAAGTATTAAAGATGATATTAATATTCTAATAAGGGAATAATTCCATGTAAATGTATTTGTTAATAATTTAAACATTATTTCGATTGTAAATATATATATTGTTAGAAAAATTGTACTATTTTTTACTATCTTTTCTATTTCATTTTTCATTTTTTCTTTCATATTCAACACCACATCTTACTATTATACTTAATTTTTTAATTTAGTAAAGTAAAAGACTTCAATTTCACAAAACATTCATCAAAATTTTGATTTAAAGCTACAATGTTTACATAGATTTTCAGAAACTTTTCTATTTTTAAATCCTTCTTCTATCTTTTTGTATTTATCTGTTTCAATAATTTTTTCAAGTGGTAATTCAAAGATATTTCCTAAATTAATAATTCCTTCTCCATCTAAACAGCATGGAATAACTGTACCATCTACTAAAATAGCTATATGAGATTTTAAGGCGTAACAATATCCTATTTCATTATAATAGTCGTTATCTATATCTGGCCAAATGAATTGATTTTCTTTGCTTATAAATATATTGTTCTTTATTTTTATATTTTTTTCTGTATTAATTTTATTCACAATTTCTGTTGATAAGTTAAAATTTTCTATTATTTTTTCAACAATTTCTGTGGATTTTTTATTTAAAGTATTATTGTTCATCGTCCAAAGACGAAAAACTATGTATTTTTCTTTTGATAATTGTTCTGCTGCTTCAAATATATGTTTTAAATAATGTCTATAATTATTCTCACTATGTAATGAAAAATTAATTTGTCTAATGCAGTTGTGATTTATGAGTGTTGATAACTGTTTTTTTATTAGTGTTCCATTAGTGGTTATATTTACTTTCTTTTCGTACTTATCACAGAGGTCTAACAACTGATTTAATTCGTTATGAAGAAGTGGTTCTCCTTTTACATGAAGATAAATATAGTCAGTATACTTATCTATTTGATTTAGTATATATTCAAATTCTTCTTTTGACATATTTTTTTTAGTTTTTTTAGAAACAGAACAGAAGGAACAAGAAAGATTACAAATATTAGTTATTTCGATATAAATTTTTTTATATTTTTTAGTGTTTATGTTATTCTTCTGCTTTCATTTCATATAATATATTTCTAAGTTCCATAGCTCTTTCGAAATCTAAATTTTTGGCAGCTTCTTTCATTTGTTCTTCTATAGTTTCCATAATTTTTTCTTTTTCTTTCTTAGATGGCTTATGCTTTTTCATATCCTTTGAATATGTGGTATCAGTATTAGTAATTACTTCTCTAATATCTTTTATTATTGTTTTTGGAGTTATGTTATGTACACGGTTGTATTCTTCCTGAATTTCCCTTCTTCGTTTTGTTTCCTTAATTGCATAATCCATACTATCTGTTATTTTATCAGCATACATTATACAGTGTCCACTTGCATTTCTTGCACAGCGTCCTATTGTTTGAATTAGACTCCTGCTACTACGTAAGAAACCTTCTTTGTCAGCATCAAGTATAGCAATTAAACTAACCTCTGGAATGTCTATTCCTTCTCTTAGAAGGTTAATTCCAACGATACAGTCATATTTTCCAAGACGCAAATCTCTTATAATGCTCATCCTTTCTAGCGTTTTTACTTCACTATGCAAGTAAGCAACTTTAATATCGACATCTTTTAAATAATTTGTTAGTTCTTCTGCCATTCTAATAGTTAACGTTGTTATGAGTGCTCTTTCACCTCGTTCTATTCGAAGTTTTATTTCATGTATTAAATCATCTATTTGTCCTTCTGTTTTTCTAACTTCAATTGTTGGATCAAGTAATCCTGTTGGCCTTATAATTTGTTCTATAAATTTATTATTTGTTTTTTCTAACTCGTAATCACCTGGTGTTGCTGATACATAAATAGCTTGTTTTACTTTCTGTTCAAATTCATCAAACTTTAAGGGTCTATTATCTAGGGCACTTGGCAAACGGAAGCCATACTCAACAAGGTTCATTTTTCTAGCTCTATCGCCATTATACATTCCTCTAACTTGAGGTAATGTTACATGTGATTCATCAACTACTAATAGATAATCTTCTCCAAAAAAGTCCATTAAGGTAATTGGAGTTTCACCCTCTTCTCTTAGAGACATATGTCTCGAGTAATTTTCTATTCCATGACAGAAACCAGTTTCTTCAAGCATTTCAAGGTCATATCTTGTTCTTTGTTCCAATCTTTCTGCTGCTAATAAATGATTGTTTTCTTTTAAATTTTTCAATCTTTCATCTAGTTCATTTCTAATTCTTTTGATTGCCTCTTTTCTTTTAGCATCCCCTACAACGAAGTGACTAGCTGGAAAAATACTTAAATTCTTTTTACCTGTTATAACTGCTCCTGTTAAAACATCTATTTCACTAATTCTATCAATTTCATCTGCAAAAAATTCAATTCTCCATCCCTTAGTACTCTGATAGGCTGGAATAATTTCAACAGTATCTCCTTTTACTCTAAATGTTCCTCTTTTAAAATCATAATCATTTCTTTCATATAGCATTTCAACAAGTTTAGATAAGACTTGCTCTCTATCAATCTGATCACCAACTGAAAGAGTTAACATACTATTTCGGTATTCTTCAATGTCTCCAATACCATAAATACAAGAGACGCTGGCTACCACAATAACATCTTTTCTAGACAGCAAAGAACTTGTAGCTGCGTGTCGTAATTCATCTATTTCATCATTAATAGAGGAGTCTTTTTCAATATAAGTGTCAGTTGATGGAACATATGCTTCTGGTTGATAGTAATCGTAATAGGAAACAAAGTATTCTACACGATTATTTGGGAATAGTTCCTTAAATTCAGAATATAATTGTCCTGCTAAGGTTTTATTATGTGCTAAAATAAGTGTTGGTTTGTTTACTTCTTTAATAACATTTGCTATGGTAAAGGTCTTTCCTGTACCAGTTGCTCCAAGTAAAACCTGTTCTTTTTTCCCCTCTTTTATTCCTTTTACTAATTGATATATTGCCTCTGGTTGATCCCCTGATGGATTATATTTTGATACTAATTCAAACATTTTGTCCTCCTTATTATGACTACAGTCAGCCAAAATATTCATGTCCAAAATTCAAAAATTTGTGTCCTAACTAATTTTTGGTACTTCAATTTCTTCTTTTTTTTGCTTGGACACGAATATCGGCCACAAATTTATTAAATTATACTAAATAACACTATATGATACAAGCCAATTTCTAATAATATATTTTTTTAACTTTTTCTTTTTCACTTTTTCATTATACAAAATTATTCTTTTAATTTAAATTACTTTGTTATGAATATTTGTATTGTAATTTGCAATTAAAATATTTATATAATTAATTTCGTTAGAATTACTAGTATTAAGCATTTGCACTAGTTGTTCGATATTTCTTTTCTTTATAACACCTAACTCATATAAATAGTATTCTATTGCTATTCCAGGATATTTCAACCACTCTTTATGATCTAATATTAATAAATCAAATGCTTCTTCAAAATTTAAATAATAACTATTGAAATAAAAACTCCATTGAAAATCTCTTTTATGATTATTGTATCTTTTAGTCAATTCATTAATTTCATCCTTATAGCCATTTTGAATAAAAGATATTGACGCATTTTGGTCTTCCGAATTTTTGGCTAATGCACCTATTATTAGTGAAAAATCTTTTATGGCCTCTATTTGAACATAAATTTCTTCAGAATATGTATAATAATTATCGTTATAATAATCATCATTTAGAAGATTGTCTGCAATTTTTATTGAACCCTTTTCATCAAAGGAATCACTACTAGCTTCTCTAATTAATCTTTCTTTAATTATTCTCACAGTATCTTCATTTATTTTACCCAATAATATATCGTATTTAACTTTAAAATGATTTAATTCATGCAATAGCACTATTAATTTTTCTATATCTCCAAAATATATATCTTTAATCTTATGTTCATTAATTACTAAAAGATTGCCCAAATTTTTTCTATCACAAAAATAACCCCCATATTTTCGTGGTAAAATTTTAATATCAACTACACATTTATCACTTTCATACGGAGAACCTTCTAAATATAAATTCATTATGTTCAACAAAAAATTATAAATATTATCTTTAAATTCTTGGTATGAAATAATAGTAGAAAAATTAAAATTCTCTTTATGTTGCCTATCTATAAACCATTTTCTTATCAAATTAAGCATTTTTCTTATATCTTCATTTTTCCAGGTTTTTTTATTTAATAATTGCATTTTATTCACCTTCAAATTTATTTAAAATTTTTTAATCTATTTTTAAATATTCTCTACTACTATTTGATAATCATCAAAATATAAAATATTATTACAAATTTCATTATAAGTATTAATTTCAATATCCTCTTTATCTAAATATTTAAGTATTATAGGTAAAGTTTTTTGTTCAAACACTTCATAACCTTTTTTAGTAAAATAGGAAATATTGTTAAAAGAGTAGTCGGGTGGTTTTGGTAGCCAATTTATTTGTTCATTATTTAACAACTCTTTCCATACATCCATCCCAACCACTTTTTTTAAAGCATTATAAATTTCTTCTCCATTATATGTTATACGATAATAAACATTTTCATTTTTCAGTATTTTCATCATAATATCAAAATCACTTTCCAAAGTTTTCATTTCACGTTCACGATACAAATTAAATTCTTTTTCAGCTTTCTCAATTGCTTGCTCATGCGAAATATTGCCATTTCCTTCTAATATTTTTCTTCTATTTAATTTAATTTGATTATCTAACTCTATAACCCAATCTAGCATTTTCATAGGTATTTGCTCTAGTGCCTGAAGTTCAGCATAATCCAAAAATTGAGATACTAATAAATTAAGTCTTTGAAGTTCTATTTCTGTTAAATAATTTTTAGCAATTTTCGTATCATCCAATGTTACATAATCTCCTTTGAAGTTGGTCATTCCAACATATGGCTTTTCGTTATTAACTCTTTCATAAATAAGCTCTGCTGCAGTATGTTCATGAACTGCAAAATGGAGTTTGTTTTGAACTGTTGCAAAAAATTTTTTAGTCATATCACTTCTTGGATTATAATCAATACTTGTAGCATAAATATCAGTAACTTGTTGATAAAAATTTCTTTCACTTGAACGAATATCTCTAATCCTTTGTAAAAGTTCTTTAAAGTATCTATTCCCTCCCTGTTTTAACCTTTCATCATCCATACTAAAACCCTTTTGAATATATTCATGTAATCTCTGAGTTGCCCATTTTCTAAACCTTACTGCAACTTCTGATTGAACACGATAACCCAAAGCAATTATCATATCTAAATTATAGTGATCTATATTTCTTTTTACTTCTCTATTCCCCTCTTTTTGAACTAACAAGAAATTCTTGTGAGTTGCATCCTCTTGCAGTTCTTTATCTTCATATATATTTTTAATATGCAAACTAATATTTTGCTGGGTAGTTTTATAAATGTTTGCTATATGATTTTGTGTTAGCCAAACATCTTCTGAAGTAAATTTTACATTTACCTTAGTAATTCCATCTTTATCTTCATAAATCATCATATCATTATCATTTTTAGTCATATTTACCCCACCTTCTAACTTCAATTTTTTATAAAAACCTTAACACTTTAATATTACATAATGTTATTATTTTTCGAGTAATGTAACAAAGACACGAATGTCAGGTACAAATTTTATTTGTTCATCTAATATTAACTAGTGCTATTTAGTCCTTTTTTGTGGATTAAATAATACTAAATAGCCCTAAATATAAGGATTTTAAAAGTGTTGCTATAATAAGAAACAAAGTATTCTACACGATTATTTGGGAATAGCTCCTTAAATTCAGAATATAATTGTCCTGCTAAGGTTTTATTATATGCTAAAATAAGTGTTGGTTTGTTTACTTCTTTAATAACATTTGCTATGGTAAAGGTCTTTCCTGTACCAGTTGCTCCAAGTAAAACCTGTTCTTTTTTCCCCTCTTTTATTCCTTTTACTAATTGATATATTGCCTCTGGTTGATCCCCTGATGGATTATATTTTGATACTAATTCAAACATTTTGTCGTCCTTATTATGACTACATTCAGCTAAAATATTCGTGTCAAAAATTCAAAAATTTGTGTCCTAACTAATTTTTGGTGCTTCAATTTCTTCTTTTTTGCTTGGACACGAATATCGGCTACAAATTTACTAAATAATAAAATTATTTTACTCTCTTTAGTTTGGTAGTAAATAATTTATTTTTCACTAATTTCTATTGCTATTTGATATTAATCTGCATATAAAATAGTGTTATTAATTTCATTATAAATATTGATTTCAATATTTTTCTTATCTAAATATTTAATTATTATTGGTAAAGTCTTTTGTTCAAATAATTCATACCCTTTTTTTGTAAAATAGGAAATATTTTTAGAAGAATAATTAGGTGGCTTCGGTAACCAATTTATTTGCTTACTGCCTAATAAAGTCTTCCATGTATCTATCCCAACTATTTTTTTAAAGCATTATAAATTCTTTCTTCATTATACGTTATACGATAATATACATTTGGCTTATTTAGTTTTTTAATCATGATATCAAAATCACTTTCTAATTTCAATTTTTCATACCAACTTTTCACTTTAATATTATATTATCATGCAATCATTTTTTTAGGTATTATAACAAAGTACGAATGTCAGGTACAAATTTTATTTATTTAATATTAACTAATATTATATAGTAATTTTTATGGATTAAATAGTTAAATAACACTAAACATAATTTTATCATTTTTAGCCCAGATAGTAATTCTTAGTATAGTCCCTTTGCATAATAAAACCGTCATTTTCAAAATTTTTCTTTAATTTTAATGAAGCTCTTTTTTCTATTTATTTTCGTTTAGTATTAAATATTTATATATTTCTCCCCAATTATTAACAGTTTTTAAGTACTCGTTGTCAGTTATCTCATTAGTTGCAGCATTTTTAAAGTATAATGCTTTATACTGTGATTTGATGCCTCCTTACAGATTTTTTCATCGTCATCAATTATCACATCAATATGTTCTTCTATTAGTGTATCAATTTTTTTAATTTTACTATGATAAATTTTAATATTTGCCAAACCTATTTCTGCTAGTTTATTCTTGCAAATTTGTATTTCAGCTTCACTTCTCGCTGTTACAATTATAAATTCATATGCTTGATGCTTTAATAACCTTTTTAAAACAACTTCTGCTCCTGACATAATATTAGCACTTTTTAAGACTGTACTTGCATATTCTTTATAGAATCTACCTTGTGTTTCTTTGTCCCAACTATATCTTTCTTGAAATGTTCTCTTTTTATTATCTATTAAAGAATTCTTGTGAAATTTATCAATATCATAAATTTCAGTATATACACGATATAGAGTTTCTGAATCAAAAACTACTCCGTCTAGGTCTAATGCAATTTTTTTCGTCATTTTATTTTCTTCTTTCACGATTCTTTACAGTAAATCTATTTTCTGTTAATTTTTTTATATCTTCTTTTAATGGTTCTTGATTACTTACTATTCTATTGATACATGTGTATATTAATCGTAGACGAACTTTATCTTCTGCTTCTACATTATTAAAGTTAATTTTTACTGATAATCCGTTGTTTAATAGCATATTGATTATAGTTTTTCTATTTTCAAAGGTTATATCCAATGCTGATATAGCTTCATAATATATTGAATAAATTCTTTTTTTTATTTTTATTCCTTTTTTATTATCAAATACAACTAGTTTTTTCTCTGTAAAAGCACTATAATCTCTCGAAGTTTTATATGCAGCAAAAATAAACTCATCATCTGAGATATAATGTTTTATATATCCTGGCAAATCGTTTTTATTAATTGCCTTAGAAAGATTAAATTTTTTATGTTTAAAATAAAACATTACTACCACCACCTTGTTGTAATTATACCATAGCTAAAACGATTTATATATAGAAATTTATTACCATTTCTAGTTTATCAATTCAATGCCTATTGGACAGTGATCACTTCCATAAACGTCTGAGTATATTTTAGTATCTTTTATATTATTTATAAACCTATTAGAAACGAGGAAGTAGTCTATTCTCCAGCCAATATTTCTTTCTCTAACACCTTTCATATAACTCCACCAAGTATACTTGTCTTTTGCGTCTTTGTTGAAGTAGTGAAAAGTATCGGTAAAACCATTTTCTAAAAGTTCTGTAAACTTTTCTCTTTCTTCGTAGGTAAATCCTGCATTTCCAATATTTTGCTTGGCATTTTTTATATCTACTTCTGTGTGAGCAACATTAAAATCACCACATATTATAACTGGTTTTACTTTATCTAATTCTGTTAGATACTTTTTTATGTCCTCTTCCCACTCCATTCTTTCTTCCATTCTTTCTAAGTTTCTTTTAACATTTGGAACATATAGATTAACTAGATAGAACTTGTCATATTCTAAAGTTATCGTTCTTCCTTCAATATCAAATTTCTGATTATTTATACCATATATTACTTGAAGAGGCTTAGTTTTACTGAAGACTAATGTTTTTGAATAACCTTTCTTCTCGGCAGGAAATAAATATTCATAGTATCCTTGTGGGTGAAAATCATATTGTTCACTGGCAGCCTTTGCCTCTTGTAAGCAGACTATATCAGCTTTAACGCTATCAAAAAAGCTACTGAATCCCTTTTTTAAGCAAGCTCTAAAACCTGCTACATTCCATGAAATTAACTTCATATTAATCTACCTTTCTTTTTCTTTGTTTTTTATTATATCATGATTCTAACAGAAAGGTATTAAAAAAGATGGCTAATTACCATCTTCAAATTAATCAATTGATATTAACTCGTACTCTGTTGTTCCTATTTCTTGTTTTTTTGCATTTTCAATAATTAATAGACCGTTTCGTGATTCTATTCTTTCAATTAATTTATCTTTTCCTTCTAATGTAGATGAATATACTAAATCAATACATGCTTGGTCTAAGGCAAGTGGATCAGTTGATGCTAATATACCAATGTCAGCCATACATGGGTCTTCTGCATTACTACAGCAATCACAATCTACTGACAAATTTACCATAGCATTGATGTAAGCAATTTTTCCTTTATAAAAGTCAGTTATTGTTTTAGCTGAATCGGCCATAGCTTTAATAAAAGAATCATGATCTGCTGTAAACATATCCTCATAACTTCCATTTTCTTTCCCACTTGTATGTATATATCTTTTACCTTTAGATGAAGCAAGTCCAATTGAAAGATTTTTTAATGCTCCACCAAATCCACCCATTGGATGACCTTTAAAATGTGACAAAACAAGCATCGAATCATAATTTTTCATTTTAGATCCAACTATATTTTTTTTAATAATTGTACCATTTTTATTTTCAAGAACCTCTTCACCTTCACTATCTAAAATATCGACAGTAAAATATTTACTCCAACCATGTTCTTCCATCAATCTTTCATGCTTTTCTGTTGTGTCTCTTGCTCCATCATAGGCAGTATTACATTCTACTACTGTTGCATTTACATATTCAATTATATCTTTGACAAATTCTGGTTTTAGATAATTTTTATTTCCTTCTTCTCCAGAATGTAATTTTACTGCAACTTTTCCTTCTAATTTAATACCAAGTTTATCATATAATCTAACTAATGATTCTTTACTAATATTCTTAGTAAAATATACTTTTGCTTTTTCCATTTAATCATTTCCTTTCTATTATATTTTAACATATTATTTTTAATAATTTTATTAATTTCTTTGTTTTTACTTTTTTACATTCTTTTTTTATTTTGTCTATAAAATTTTGGCATTTTATAACATTAATTATTTTTATTATACAAATATCCTTTATATTTTCTATTATCCCCATTTTTTATTTTCTAATATTACTTTTTGTCTTTAACATATATTATATTTAGTTAAAATTTGAATTAATACTTCATTATCTTTATTTTCATATAAAATGCTAAATAAATCACTACTTTATTTTTGATTTAGTCTATCTATATACTTCATAATATTTCTAATATCATAACTTGATACAGTTAACAGGGTCTTACATTGTTCTGTTGTAATAAAATCTTTTTCTACTAAATCTATTAATCTTGTTAAATCTTTCTTAGATATATTTTTAAGTATAATTTTTCCTCTTTTCATTTGTACATAAATTATAGAATTCTCTTTTACTAATTACAAAAAAGCAGAATAGCTTATTCTACTTATCTTGTATTATATCTGACATATGGTTTTGGAAAGTATATTAATTCTCTTGGTCCTTTAAATTTACCACTATCATAGATTTTTTTTACATATGCTGTATATTTATTCCATGTTCCACAGTTTTTATCAGCATGATTCATAGCTCTACAAGGTGCTATTTCCATATGTAAATGCGGTCCTGTTACATATCCAGTTGCTCCCATATATCCAAGAAAATCATTAGGTGTTACTTTCCTTCCTACAACTGCATTTGATGAATAACTGCTAAGATGGGTATATAAAGATGAATAATATTTTCCATTTGCTGTTTTATGCTCAATAATGATAGTTAAGGCACCATAATAATCTGTAAATTTTGAGGTAATAATTCCCGTTGCAACAGGGTATATTTTTGTTTTATAAGGATTACTGTTTGAAACATCAACTGCACGATGTAGGCTTCCCCAACGATAACCAAATTCACTTGTTACATAGCCTGACTGAGTTGGTCTATACCATCCAGCTACACTGTTGTTATTAAAACAATCTACTCCTATTTCCATGTTACTAGTGCAACCTGCTTCTTTATATGCTTTTATTTGATCTCTATATGTTGTTATTTGCTGTTCTGTTGAAACTGAGTTATCATTTAAACTGGCATTTTTCTTAGTTAGTTTAGTAATTTTTTCTGTTAAATCTTTTTGACGTTTCTCCATTTGTTTTTCTTTGTCTTCCAATTCTACTTCTCTTTTTTTGTTATATTCAATCATATCTTTTAATTCATTAATCTTCTTTTCATTATCCTCTGTTATTTGCTTAACAACTGCTATACGATAAATTAAATCTGTAATAGTTTCTGCTCCAAAAGCGTATTCTAACATAACATTTTCACTACGAGTCATTTGTAAATATTCAAATAATTCTTTTGTTTGAAGTGTTTTTTCTCTAATTTCATTATTATAATCAACTATATCTATATGCATTTGCTCTATTTCTTGAGACATATTAGTTAACTCTTTTTTGATATTTTCTATCTCTTGTTCTGCCTCTTTAGTTAATTGATTATTTTCACCTATTTGATCTTTGATATTAGCTTGTTCTCTTTCATACTTTTTTAACAGATTTTCATAATCTCTTAATGTTTCAGCCTTTACACTAGTAGGAAAAAAAGGCATTATTAATACTGATAAGATTAAGCTAAGACAAAGAACTCTTCTACTGATTTTCATCATACTTTTAAATACTTTCTTACTGCTCTATAGCTTCCAAGCATACCTACTATTATACCGGTTACTAAGACTACTAATGATATCATATAAATGAATGGTTCTGGTGTTATTAATTTTATTACTGGTGATAGTAATTGTCCCTTAAAGTGATTATAAAATACTAAATATCCATAAGTAGTACAAATAATTGGAATTATTGATCCAATTATTCCTAAAACCATTCCTTCTACTACAAATGGCATTTTAATAGTTGTATTACTTGCTCCTACTAAACGCATTATTGATATTTCTCTTTTTCTAGAATAAATGGTTAGTTTTATTGTATTTACTATTAAGAAAGTTGTTACTACAGCCAATGCTATTACTACTAATACAGATGCTTTTTGAACTAATTTAAATGATGAAATGAGTGTTTCTACCATTCCTGCTCCATAGTCGACATAATCAACTCCGTTTATTTTTTCGATTTCTTTTGCTGTTTGATGTATTTGTTCTATATCTTTTACTTTAACTAAATATGAATGTCTAAACGGATTATCTTCTTCACTCCAACCTTCCATCAATCTTTTAAAATAATCATCTTGCATCATCATTTCTTCTTTTGCTTTAGTCTTAGATTTATATTCGATACTCTCTATATTTTTATTACTCTTAAGCATCGGCTCTATAGTTGCTTGGATACTAGATTCAATATCTTTTTTTATCCAAACAATTATCGTTACATCTTCTTTGATGACTTTAGTAAAATTATTTAAATTTAAAGTAGCAATTAAAGAAATTGCAACAATAATTAGTGTTATTGTTATACAAGAAATTGAGGCAAGTGATAAACTAAAGTTACGAAAAACACTTTTAAAGGCATCCCTTACTGTCCTAAAAAACATTCTAAATATCTTCATTAGCATACTTTCCTTTCTCATAATCTTTTACTAATCGTCCATCTTTTAATACTATTACTCTCTTCTCCATTTGATTTACTATTTCTTTAGCATGAGTTGTCATTATAATTGTTGTTCCTAATGTTTGATTAATATTTTCTAAAACACGCATTATCTCCATACTTTTTTCAGGATCAAGATTTCCAGTTGGTTCATCACAAAGGAGTAATTTTGGTTCGTTTACAATAGCTCTTGCAATAGCTACTCTTTGTTGTTCACCTCCAGATAATTGATCAGGATAATTTCTTATTTTTCCTTTTAATCCTACTAATTCCAAAGCCTTTAAAGTTTTTTTATGAATATCATCAGTTTTTGCTCCTATTACTTCTAAAGCAAAAGCTACATTTTCATAAACTGTTGATTTTGGTAGTAATCGGTAGTCTTGAAAGACAATTCCCAATTTTCTTCTTATTTTGTATACCTTGTTATTCCTAATTTTTCCTACATTTAAACCACCAATAATTATTTCACCACGTGTTGGTTTTTCTTCTCTATATAACATTTTAAATAATGTTGATTTTCCGCTTCCACTACCACCTATGACAAAAACAAAGTCTCCTTTTTTTATACCAAGATTTAAATCATAAATGGCGGTTACTCCATTTCTATATTGTTTTGTAACATTCTTTATTTTGATAAATTCCATTTAAACACCGCCTTTATTTTACTTCTATTTGTCATTATATCACATATTTTGTATTATTTTAATGCTTAGTACAGATTTAATGTTATATTAACATGATATTTGACTATTTTTAATGGAAATTTATACCAAGATTAAATATATATTTTATTTACTTATTATCTGATTTATCTATTTCCGAAAACTTGATAAGAATCTGTAACAATGAAAAAGGCTTTTTTATCAATTGATTTTACTCCTTCAGTAACCTTAAAATATTCACTATTTGGAACAACTGTCATTAATACTTTTCTTTTTTCATTATTGTATCCACCTTTTACATCAAATGTCGTTATTCCATGATTTAAATCATTTAATATATAGTCTTTTACTTCTTCTTCATTATGAGTAATTATATACATTGCTTTATTTTTAGAAATACCCATTAGTACTCTATCTACTACAATACTGTTTATATACAAAACAATTATAGCGTACATAACCATTGTCCATCCAAAGAAATACCCTCCAGTTACAACTATTATTAAGTTTATTAAAAATGATGATGTTGATATAGATATCTTCTTTTTTTGATAGAGAATCTGACTTATGACATTAAAACCACCATTACTAAAACCAACTTTGAAAGTTAAGCCATTAGTTATTCCTGCTATTATTCCAATAAAAATTGAAAGTAACAGCATGTCAGAGTTTTCTATTTTTATAAATTCTGGTACTTTACTGGTTATGTCTACAAAGAAAGGATATAGAAATGTTGCTAGAATTGCACCTGATGATTGTTCTATTCCTAGAAAAATAACACTAAGTATTAAAAAAGTTAACGATAAACCAAACAACATATATGATGGTTTAATATGAAAAAGATGATTTGTTATAATTGAAACACCTGATGTACCTCCAGTTACTAAGTTAATTGGTAATTGAAGTAAATTAAAAGATATTGCCGATATAAAAAGTGCTATACATAAAATACCAAGTCTTATTAGTAGATTTTTTCTTTTAATTGATTTCATTATATCTGATATTTCGATATTTTTTTTAAATATTGATAAATTCATTTTACAAAACCTCCAAATACTTCATAAGCGTCTGTTACAACAAAGAAAGCACTTTTATCTATTTCATGTATTCCCTCTTTTAATTTAAAATACTCCTTTGTTGGAACGACACAAAGTAATACTTTTTCTTTTGCTTTAGTAAAACCACCTCTAGCATCAAATATTGTTACACCATGATTTAAATAATTTAAAACATAATCTTTTATTTCTTCATCTTTTTCTGCTATTATATAAAAAGCTTTTGAATCAGATATTCCAAGTAAAACTTTATCAGTTAATAGACCAATTATGTAAACAACAATAATAGCATACATTAATTTAGTTAATCCAAAAATGAAAACACTCGATAAAACAATTAATCCATCACTCATTAGCATAGCATTTCCCATACTTACTTTTCGATATTTTGAAATAATTTGATTAATAATGTCAGTTCCACCTGTTGTAAAGCCAACTTTAAAAACTAGTCCTGCTCCAAAGCCATATAGAATTCCACCAAATATAGCAGATAGCAAAAGATTATTATTATCAATTTCGATGATATTAGAAATATTAGCTGTTAAATTTACAAATATGGGAAAAAGAATAGATCCTAGTATTGAACCAGTTGTTTTTTCTTTACCTAATACAAGATAACTTAATATTAAAAGTAATAAGGAACCAATAAAGATGAATGTTGATGGGTTCCAATTGAATAATTTTTTAGTAATAATTGATAGACCACTGATTCCTCCAAAGACAATATTATTAGGTAGCAAGAATAAGTTAAAGGAAACAGCTATTAGAAATAAACCTACTAATAAATAAAGATAGCGTCTAATACGGAATTTTTTATAGATACTTTTTATGATGTTTTCATTTTCTTTTTCTACTTTTTTAAATGGCCACATTGTTATTCTCCTTTCAAATAGCTATTTATAAATATATCTATATCCCCATCTAAAACACGGTTAACATTACTTGTTTCTTTACTTGTTCTATGGTCTTTTACCATAGAGTATGGGTGCATTACATAACTTCTTATTTGAGAACCAAATTCTATGTTTTTATAAGTTCCCTGAATATTTTTTAGTTCTTGATTTTTCTTTTCTTGTTCTAGTATATATAACTTACTTTTTAACATTTTTAAAGCTTGTTCCTTATTTTGAATCTGGCTTCTTTCATTTTGGCAAGTTACGACAATCTTGGTTGGCAAATGCGTTATACGAACTGCTGAGTCAGTAGTATTTACTCCTTGTCCTCCACAGCCACTTGAACGATATACATCAATTCTTAAATCCTGTTCGTTTATTACTACCTGAATGTTATTTTCAAATTCTGGTGTTATGTCAATTGAGGCAAAGGACGTGTGTCGTTTGTTAGCTGAATCAAATGGGGATAGTCTTACCAAACGGTGAACACCTTTTTCTCCTTTTAGATAACCATACGCATTATTACCTATTATTTTTAATGAGACACTTTTTATGCCTACTTCCTCTCCTTCTTGGTAATCAATCAACTCTGTCTTAAAACCGTTCTTTTCAGCATAGCGTAAATACATTCTATATAGCATATTAGCCCAGTCACAAGCTTCTGTTCCACCAGCACCAGAATGAACTTCTAAGATACAATTGTTTTTATCATATGGTCCGTTTAGTAATAAAAGTACAGATAACTCTTCTATGCTTTTAGTTATTTCTTTTTGTTCTTCTACAATTAATGATAAAACTTCTTCATCTGGTTCTATTTTTAAGATATTTAAAGTATCTTTATTATCTTCTAATTTCTTTTTAATCTCTTTTATTTTTGTAGTTTCTTTTTTTAAATTGTTTAATTTTAATATTACTATATCTGCTTGTTTCTTATTATCCCAAAAGCCTGGGCTGTTCATTTCATTTTCTAATTCTTCTATTAAAATAAGTTTTTTATCTATGTCAAAGTGACCTCCATAAACTTAATATTTCATCATAGTCTTTATTTATTAATCTTAGTGTTTCATTTATATCCATAAATATTCTCCTTTTTATCATTACAATTATATCATGTTTGATTTTTATCAACAATCAAATTTACACTATGCTTTAGTATTATAGTGTAAAAAAGACAACTATTTTTTTGAAGTTGTAAAATAAAGGTAGTTTTAAAATGAGGTATTTATTTTTATTAACAAATTCATGTTTTTAGTTATCTTTTTTTATTAGATATTATTCCTGATTCTATAAATCATTTCTTTTATTTGGTGGTGTGTTTTGTCTATTTTTTCATTTTCTGTTTCATTTCTTATATTAGTATTATTTAGATGTTTTATTTTTAATTTTATATTTTCTTCATATTTTTGATTATATCGTTTTATAGCTAGTTGTCTATTTGCTGCACCTTTAGATAAGTTAAAAATTCTCTCTCCTGTTAGTCTTATATATACATCTTTTTTTCTTTCAATTATTTCTAAATCTTCTAACATGCATGAAAGATCTTCATATTCTGTCATTTCAGTTTCTCTTTCAATTATTCCACTTGGTATTCTATCACCTGTTATTACATCGTAATAGTCATTGTCTTTTTTTACAGCATAAATTCCATATATATAACCATAAAGCACTACTTTTCTTTGCTTATCATATTCAAAACCATCAATGGTAAAATCATTTATTATTGGATAGGTTATTTCTTTGAATTCATAGTTCTTATATGATTCTTTTGATAAATTCCAATATTTAATATTTTCTCCTACAGTTTTTTCTACTTCTACTAATATTTGGTAGCTGTTTGTTTTGTTACTTGATATTTGATGATATTCGTTATAACTTAATTCTTTTGATTCATGAATACTCAAAGGACCATTACAACCTTTAAACTTTATGCAGTAGTAGTTCTCATTGTTTGTTTTTTCCATATAGTTTAATCATTTCCTTTCTTGTGCTAGAGATTTTTTCTAAAAGTACGTTACTTTTTATTTTGGCATTCTTCCTATTATTTTTGCTAATTTTTTGTTATCTAGAACTTCTTCTAATGATTCTATTCTTGGGTAGATACTTTCTTCATTGCCAAAATATATTGAAATTCCGTGACATTTCTGCCAATTGTTTAAGTTTTTGTTATTATCATCTACTAAAATATTGAATGCTGATGATGCTACACAGGATTTTTCAAAAATATCTGGTACTATTATAATATTATTTTTTACTTTTCTTTCTCTAAAATATGTTATTTTAGCTCTTGCCTCTTGTAATGAATGAACCTTTGTAAGAATGTCAGTATCTTTTGGATTATAATTTTTTAGTATTTCTATAGCATCATTTATTACTTGTGCTTGATTAATCCAAGATTCCCATTCTAAGTTTTGCAAGTATGTTATTTTATTTAAATTATTATTTTGCTTTTTCATTATATAATAGTTGTCAAAAAGGCCAGTTTCAGTATCTAAAATGACTCCGTCACAATCTATATATTTTTTCATAATTAACTAACATTCCTTTCTTTCGTCCTTTCAGTCCTCTGAAAGGCACAAATTGGTTTGAAAAATTTGACTTTTTTGCATTTTAGTTTATAATAACAATTCGTTGCAGGCACACTACAGAGCACGGCGAGGTGAGTGGTGTTAATGTATAACTTTAAACCCGTATAATTATATGTGTCGATTATTCCTGGTGTACAAATGAGTGTTGCCTTTATTGAGCATGGAACCTTATCTATGTGAAAACATTAATCGTTTTTTAGTTTAGGAATTTTCAGTCAATGCCTCAACAACTAATTTTTGATTTGTTATTATATACTTTAAATTTTGCGTTTTTACTCAAAATCTTTTTTTGATGCTTATTTTGTCATTATTTTTTTCAACCTTGCTCCTTCTATTTAATATTTTTTTTTATGTTATTTTGTTTATTTAACATAGAACGAAAGTATATTAATTAGTAGGATGTTTATAATTACCATATAATTTAATTATAGTTATAATTCTATTAAACTTTTTTCATAATCTTTTACATAGTATCTAATATTTGTTCTTCCTTTTTGAATAATGATATGTCCCTCACTTTCAAGCTTTTTCTTTTGTAATTGTATTCCTTCTGGATATTTAGGATTTAATTCTCCATTATTTTTTAGTGTCCTCCAATAAGGTGTTTCATTATCTTTTCTCTGATAACTTGCCCAGGCAACAATTGATGTAAATATTCCTGCTGTAATTGGGTCAGTAAAATCTGCATTATTTTTTTTAGCAAAGTATTTTCTTATATCTGAGACAGTAGTTAATTTGCCAAAAGGTATTTTTCTCATTACTTCGTCATAAAAAATGGGTGGAGCAAAATACATATTATCTCCTTTATATTTTTTTATACTATCAATATCCGTAATACGTACGAACTTAGGCATATCCTTATTATCATTAAGCATAGCATTAAAGTCTTTTTTACTTTCGTTAGCCATATTCTTTTTCTCCTCTCAAAATCATAATATCCTAAATACAATAACAACACAATGAGATATTTTTATTTTTTTAATTTTATTTTGTTTTTTTATAAATATTGGTGCAAGACTTACAAGTTATTTTCATTTCATAGCTAGCAATCTTTTTATCTAGTATAGTAATTAAAGGCTCATTGTCTTTTGGGCAACAAAATCTATTTTTTATAATAACTAATTCATCATTACAAGTTTTACCTCTTGTACTATCTTCAAAATCTAATAATATACTGCCGTTATTACCACAATTACATTGATACTTTAACTCTAAAACATCATAAGTTGAATAGCACAAATAACCTATATTTTCATTACAAATATCACAATAAATCCAACCACCATAATTAGTTGCTAGTCGTGTATTTTCTAATTTCTTATTTTTTATTACCCTTGTCATATATCTTTCTCCTATACAAATTGTAATTCTAATATACTTTAAAATACATTAAAACTATTACATATTAGTACTTTTTAACATCCTAATTAATATTATCAGATTAATGTCGATTATCTTAATGCTTTTTTAGTAAATGATTTATTTTATAAAGTTACTATTTACATATATTATTATAACTAGTGTATTACAATTAAAAAACAACTCATAAGACATAAATATTAAGATAAAAACTTTTTTATTTAGATACATTTTCTTTGTAGATATAATTGTAAATTACTTCAAAGTAATTTTTCAATCTTTTTTAATTTTTTTCAGGTGAAATTTTAATTGGATATCTTATAGCTGTCTTTAATTTATTTATATAACACTGGATTACTTAAATATATTTTGTGATGTAATCTTTTATTTGTTATATCAAGTTTGTATCCTGTTTTTTTTATAAATTTGTACATTAAACTAACTGTTTTTAGTTCATCATCATAGCTACCAATATGCATACGCTGGACACATAAGCCATCTTTATATGTTAAAAATTTTATAGTTAATTAGCTATATTTAATATTTTTTTATTATGTTAATTAAGGCAACTTCTTTTATTTCATTTGAAATATATATTTTATTATCATAAAATCTTCCTATAAAATTTTCTTCTTTTATGCCTAATAGTTCTATAGCTTGTTTTAAATAATTTGGATTAAGTGTTATTGTATTACTATTTTTAGTTAAATAATCTATCATATTTTGTTTGTTTGTTACATTTTGTAAAATTTCATTTGTATTAAATAGAACTTCATCTTCCTCTTTAAAATTTTCAAAAAACTTTTTTACATCGGGATATAATTCTAGACTCATAAGGCTTTTATTAATTTTATTGTTTTCTATAAAGGTTTGTTTTTCTTGTTCTGACCAATCCTTATCAAAAGAAATTTGAATATTTGGAAGATACTTGCATTTCAAATAATATGCAGTAAAAGAATTTGTTATCACGATTCCACCTGCTTTTAGTGGACAATACGATTTTAAATTTAAATTTGCAGTATTAGATTCTTTTAAATAATGTTCAATCATTTTCCATTTATCATCTGTTTTTAATAATTGATATGTATTTGTAGATTTAATTAAATTTTCTTTATCACATAAATTTTGAAATTGTTTTTCTTCTTTGAACTTTAAATTTTCATGACTTAAACTATTATCCACTTTAACTTCTATATTTTGCTTTAATACATATTTATCATTATAAATATCCATTGCTTTAAAATAAGACTCATGTTCGTCAACATTTAAAGAATCAAAATAAGACTTTTCTAATTGATTATTATTACCAATTTCAATTAATTTATCTAAATATTTTTTTACTTTTGGAGAAATTGTTATAATTTGCAATAATCCATTGTCATATCCATAATCAGTCAAGTCATACTTTCCAAAAAAGGAATTAGCAATTTTACTGATAATATAATATGAGGAATTGCTAAAAGTTAATGTTATCTGTTCTTTATCTGTATCAATTATTTTTAATAAAAATGTATATATTTCATTTGGTAATTTATCTTTTATATTTATCAATTGTTTTTTTTGTATTTCCTTATCATTAGAAAAACAAATATACCCGTTTTTTTCATAAAGGTCTTTTTGTTTCTCATAAATTTCTTTTTCATATGCTTGTTCTAATACTATTTTGAGTGTATCTTTATCATAGTCTTTGTATTTTTCATATTCTTCATCAGTAATTATTTTCAATGAATGATCATTTTCATATATTTTCTTTGCAAGTAGGTTTCCTGACTTTATCATTTTTAACTTAATTATGGCATCATACTTTTTTAAATAATCTTGATAATTATTTAAATTATTCAAATTATTATTTTTTAAAAACTCATTATATTTGCAAATATCTTTAGAAAATTCATCTATTTTATAATTATAATCAAGGATATTACATTTATTAAACCTAAATTTGTAATAAGGTATTGTTTGTAGCAGTAAAGAAGTAGCATCATCTAAAGATTCATTTTCTAGCTTTAAATTACATTTTGCTATTTTTTTATCAAGTGTTTCATTTTGTTCTTTAATGATTTCTTCCTTACTTTTTGTTTTTATAGGTGCTTTTTCGTATAATTTTGAGACAAAAAAAGTATAAAATTGCTCACCTTCTATTTTTATTAATGATTTTTTTCCATTATTCCATGTAATCTCCAATACATAATCATTTTGATTTCCAAATGCTAATGTCCCTGCTGTTCCAAACAGTAAACCACCTACAATAGAGCTTCCAAGTTTCTTTTTTTGTGTTTGTAATTTATCAAGATATTCAATTACTGTATCACCATTTACATAACAAATGATTTTTCTATTTTTTACAATTACTATGTAATCAGAATTATATATAAATATATAGCTATCTTCTAAGTAACCACCAATAACTTTACCAATACATTGTTCTTTTAAATTTGTTCTCATACAAACTCCTTTTTATAAACTATTGTTTATCTGTAAATTCATTATATCATTTTATAGGTAGTAGTCAATAGAGCCTTAGTGATAATTTTTGTTTTTAATACATTCAATAACGCTACTAATAATTAACTTGAATTAAGCCTTTTCTTCTCTTAGTTCTTATATACATTTTAGATTAAAAAAATTTGATTATATTCTATATTTATTGTTAATCTTGTTTATAAATAAAAAAACAGAGTTTAAAATCTGCTTTGTAAATTATAATTTAATTATTTTTTTCTCTACAATGACATTCTGGATTTTCACAAGTACAATTTGGATTGTATCCGCTAGCACATTCATCAGTACAAGTACATTTCCATCTTTTTAAAGTAGGAAACAATTCCTTACAATATTCTTTCATTTGTTCACTAGTCATTCCTGCTTGTGAACTATATTCTGAACACATTTCTATATATTCATCCATTGTAACTTTGTCTATAAATTCACCATTTTCATAACAATATTTACAATAATCTACATTGGTGTTAGTATAGATATATAGACACGAAATTTCGAACGATGTGATATAATAT
>CANORV010000021.1 GCA_947569245.1 uncultured Mycoplasmatota bacterium
GAACTATTTCTAGTTCCCTTTATACAATTCATTTATCATCAGTTTTTGGCTTCACAACACTACTTGACAAAGAACCTATTCTTTCCTAATTTTTATAACGTTGGATATATTCCTGATGCTATTGGTAAACCAGTTATATACCAAATTAGTATTATTGCTATCCATGTTAAACTTATAGCTAAACAATATGGCATAATTAATTTTATAGATTGAGTTATTGTAATTGGTTTCTTATTATCTTGATTGTATATATTTAGATAACCTATGTATAGAACAAAATATGCTAATATTGGGGTAATTCCTTTTGTCATTGAATCTCCAGCTCTCAATAAAAATTGAGAAAATTGTGGTGATATATTGGCTTGCATTAATTTTGGAACAATTACTGGTGCTAATATAGTCCATTTAGCAATTGGTGTCGTTGCCAATAAATTAACTAATGCAATTAATATGACAACTAATACTATTAAAGGTATACCAGTAAAATTGATTGCATTTATAATATTTGCTATCCATGCAACAACTACCGTTGCTATATTAGTTTTTCTAAATACTGATATGAATTGTGCTGCAAAAAATAAAAGTGATATTAATGATGCAATTTCTATCATATAGTTAGTTGATAATTCAAATAATTCTCTATCATTTTTTAATGTTTTAGCACCTTTGGCATAAGCAATTCCTGTTACTAAAAAGAATATTGTTATTATAAATGTAAATCCATCTTGAAAATAAGAATTTACTCCAAATAATTGATTTAAATAAGTTGTTTCATTCATATCAAGAAGCATTCCACTACCAGGAA
Organism: uncultured Mycoplasmatota bacterium; assembly: GCA_947569245.1. Lineage (GTDB taxonomy): Bacteria > Bacillota_I > Bacilli_A > RF39 > UBA660 > CATKEA01. The sequence goes on from CANORV010000021.1 coordinate 806, forward strand.
AATTTGGTATTAACATATAGATAAATATTACTATTATAATTAAACCTGCTAGTATAGCATTCTTGAATCCTTTTTTTTCTCTTAATTCGTCTTCTAACTTTTTTTGTTCTTCTTCCTCTATATTTATTAAGTCTAATTCTTCTGTTTTATCTAAAACTTTATCTTCATTTTTATATTTTCCTAATCTTGGTACTATTATTTTTTCAACTACTATTGTACCAACTATTGACAGTATGACACTTGATGCTATTATTATGTATAAATTTGAGCTTAATCCTACATGAAATGAACTATCTATTAGTCTGGCAGCTTGTTCTGATGTCGAGATTAAATTTACTTCCATACTTCCGACAAATAATGTTGCTCCATAACCAAAGGCAACTCCACAAAAAGCTGCTATTATTCCGCCAATTGGATTCCTATTATTAGCTTTAAATAGCATTGCTCCTAAAGGAATCAAAATTGCATAGCCTACTTCATTTATTAGACTTGATATAGTACCCAAGAAAATTATTATAAATGTTATTTTTTCATTACTACATTTTGATAAAACTCTTCTATAAAATGTATCTATCAAACCACTTGCTTGAGCAACAGATAATCCTATTATTGCTATTAGAAGAGTTCCTAAGGTACTAAAACTCATAAAGTTTCTAGATGCATTACTAATAATATATTTAGCACCATCGTAATTGCACAAATTTTCTACAGTTACTAAGGTTGATTCTAATTGATTAGTATTAACATTCAATTTAGCATAAGTTGCTTGCATTTCAAATATAGATAGTATTCCACTTAATAATACAGTTAATATTGTAAGGCCTATGAAGGCTGTTATTGGGTGGAAATAGAATTTTTTCAATTTCATTTTCTTTTTGTCTTTCATAATTACCTCTATTCAAAAACTTTTTTAAGTTTTTTATTAAATTCTATTCGTGGCATCATTATTGTTCTTCCACATCCTAAGCATCTAATTTTTATATCTGCACCTATTCTAATGATTTGCCATTCATTTGTTCCACAGGGATGTTGCTTTTTCATGATAACTTTTGAATTTAGTTGATATTGATTATTTTCCATTATGCACCTCTATTTGTTGATATGGTATTTTAATTTTTTCTTTATCAAGACGTTGTTTTATGGCTTTACGCATCAATCTTTGTACATTAAAATGATCCATACTTGAAGTTTTTACGGTCATACGATAGTCAATTGATGATTCATTTAAGCGTTCAAGTCCTAATACCTCAATTTTTCCTTTTAAATTTGGTAGTTTTAAGGATAATTCCTCTGCCAAATCATTTAATATTTTTTCAACTTTATCTAGATTAGATTCATAACTTACAGATATGTCTACTATTGCTAATGAATATGCTATACTATAGTTAATTACTTCTGTAATATTACGATTAGAAACTATTTTGATTTGCCCTTCATAGTTTCTAATTCTTGTTGTCTTTAACCCAAGATAGACTACTTCACCTTTAAAATTTCCCACAGATATAGTGTCACCAATTGCAAATTGATTTTCTATAATAATACTAAGACCAGCTATTATATCTTTTGCTACATCTTGAAATGCTAAACCTATAACAGCTCCGAAAACTCCAATACCTGCTACAATAGATGTTATATTTACTCCATATATTGGTAGTATTATTAAAATAGTAAATGTTATTATACAATATTTTATAACATTTTGGATTAAGACTTTATATGTTTCGATTTTTTTATAATGATATGAATTCTTTTGTGAATCGATTTGTTTTCTGCTAATAATTTTATCGACTAATTTTTTTATGGTCTTATTTATAATGTATGCTATTATTATGTATATAATTGGTAAATATACTTGTGGAATTATAATATTTTTTGTAGTTTCAAAAAATTTATTCATACTACACCTACTAACTATCTATTCCCATAATTTCTAGTATACGATTCAAATCATTGTTGTTTACAAAAGATATTTCTATCTTTTTATTTTTTACTTTTACTTTTGTACCGTATTTATCACATAGTGTTTCTTCTATATATTTGTATTCATTATTTTTTTGATGCTTTGCAATTATATTTTTCTTTTTATACTCATTGCTAACGGCTAAATCTTCTACTTGTCTTACGCTTAGATTTTCTTTTACTATCTTATTTGCTAATTCTAAAACCTTCTCATCGTCTTCAATTTTAGATAAAACTCTTGCATGACCCATAGAAATTTTTCCCTCTAGCACTAAAGTTTTTGCCATTTCTGGTAGTCCTAATAAACCGAGCATATTAGTTATATGACTTCTACTTTTTCCTATTCTTTGTGCAAGGGTATCTTGTGTAATTTGAAGCTCATCTAGTAATTTTTTGTATGCTTGAGCCTCTTCTATGGCATTTAAGTTTGCTCTTTGTAGATTTTCTAATAGAGCTATTTCCATCATTTCAGAATCAGAAAAATCTCTTACTATGGCTGGTATAGTTTCTTTACCAGCAAGTGATGATGCTTTTACACGTCTTTCTCCTGCTACTATTTCATATCCTTTTATACTTTTTTTTACAATTATCGGTTGAAATACTCCATGTTCACGAATAGAGTCAGCTAACTCTTGTAAGGCTTCTTCATCAAATGTTTTTCTTGGCTGATATGGATTACTCCTTAAGTCACTGATATTAATTTCAATTACTTCATCTTTTGGTGTTGATTCTTGAATTTTTTCTTCTATTTGATTGTATTCTATTGGCTCATTATTAAATAATTCCTCTAATCCTCTACCTAAAGCTCTTCTTTTAGTTTGTTCCATTTCTTGAAATCACTTCCTTTGCTAAATTTATATATGCTTCAGCGCCTTTACTTTTTGAATCATATGCTAGAATTGGTTTCCCATGTGATGGTGCTTCAGTTAATCTTACTAGTCTTGGTATAATTGTATCGTATACTCTTTCTTTAAAGTATTTTTTTACTTCTTCTACTACTTCTAAACCAAGATTTGTTCTTGATAACATTGTTAATAGTACTCCTTCTATATCTAAATTAGGGTTAAGATTTTTTTGTGCTAACATAATAGTATTTAGTAGTTGCATTATTCCTTCTAAGGCAAAAAACTCACATTGTACTGGTATAATTACTGAATTTGATGCTGTTAATGCATTAGTAGTTAACATACCAAGTGATGGTGGACAATCAATTATTATAAATTCAAATGCGTCTTTTATGTTATCTATTGCTGTTTTTAATTGTGTTCCCTTTGAAAAATTACTTTCTAGTTGACTCTTTTCTAATAATTCTATATCTACTCCAGCTAGGTTTATTGTTGCAGGTAGTATATATAGATTTTTATATCTAGTTTTAATGATGGCGTCTTCTATTTTACATTTTCCTGTTATTACATCATATGTACTTTTATCTATATCACCTTTATTTATTCCTACACCGGTAGTCGTGTTTCCTTGTGGATCGAGATCAACTAATAAAACTCTTTTTCCAAGTACTGCTAGCGATGCAGAAAGATTGATGCTTGTTGTTGTTTTTCCTACTCCACCTTTTTGATTTACTAATGAAATAATCTTTCCCATCTATAATCACCTTTTCTTTATAAATTTCATGAACGTTATTTCTATTCTATCAAAAAACAAATAAATATTAAATACTTTTGAGAATAAAAGACTAAAATAAATTATATTTTTTGTTGTTTTTATAAAGAATAGATAACTTCTTTTAGATAAAAAAAGGACGATAATAACCTCCCTTTAAATTTTATTAATTATTCTTATCAATTTTGATAATAATTTGATATGTTTTTTCAAATTCCATTTCATCATATTTTATTGCAAATCCGTTTTTTTCTATGATTGAAACTTCATTTTTTATTAACTCTACAGCTTCTTTAATATTACTAATTGCTTTTTGATTTTCTTCTAGTATTTTATCGTTAAGTGGTTTTAACGTTTGCATATTGTCAGATGAATTATTAATATTTTGACTGGTTGTTTCTATATCTTCATTAATTATGATTGGCTCTGTTGGCATCATTAATCTATCAGCAAAAGAAAATGGTTTTTCTTTTGGCTGGTTATCAGTTTGAGAAACACTTATTTCTTGGTTACTGATTGGTTGAAGATTATTTAAATCTGTTCTTAATAAATCATCTAGATTTGCTGTTTGTCGTTCTGGTTTATATAAATCATTGGCTTGTTCTTTTAGTTGATTTACATCTATTATACTATTTGCTGTAATATCTTTATATCCCTGTTGTTTTCTTATTTCATTATCTAATTCTCTTACAGTCATTCTGTTTTGAATAATCTTATGCATCATGTCAATTTGTTCTTGTCTACTAGTTAAGTTTAGTAAGCTTCTAGCATGTCTTTCTGATATTTGATTAGTTAATAGTGCTTCCTGAACTTCATCTGGCAATACTAGCAATCGTAACTTATTAGCTATTGCAGCTTGACTTTTGCCCATTGTTCTTCCTAATTCTTCTTGAGTCATACTGTCTAATTCTAATATTTTTTGGTATGTTCTTGCTTCTTCTATAGCTGTTAAATCTTGCCTTTGTAAATTTTCTAATAAAGCTACTTTAGAAGTTTCTTTATCATCTAAATTTCTTATAATAGCTGGTATTTTAGTAAGTCCTGCCATAGCACTTGCTTTGTATCTTCTTTCTCCTGCTATTATTTCATATTTATCTCCTATTTTTCTTACTATAATAGGCTGAATTACTCCATGTTCACGAATAGAATCTGACAATTCTTTTAGAGCTTTTTCGTCAAAAACTTCTCTAGGTTGAAATCTATTTGGAATTATATCATCTAAGTATAAATCTACCACTTCTCTATTCATTTCTATCCCCTCTTTCATCTCTTCTACTCTCTATAATTGATTATATCATTAAATTAGTCTTTTTTACAATGAAAAAATAGCAAAATGCTATTTTTTTATTTTTCCTTTATTTCTAATAATTTTTTTCTTAGGATTAGTTATCTTTTTTATTTTAATTAAAGTTCTTATACTATTTTCTTTAGGTAGTCTAAAGACTTCTACTTGTTCTATTTGTCCACCTAAATCTGATATTATTTTTTTACTTATTTCTATTTCTTCATCGGCATTTGCTTTCATTGGTACAAAAAATCCATCTATTTTTACTAATGGCAAGCAAATATTACTTAGTTCTTTAAGATTAGCTACTGCACGAGCTGTAACAATATCAAATTTGTTGCTATCTATTTTAGCATATTCTTCTCCACGTATATGTATTGCATTAATATTTTCTAGTGATAATTTTTTTATTATATCATTTAAATAATTTACTCTTTTTTGTAGAGAGTCTATTAATGTTATTTTTATATTGGGAAAAATTATTTTTAATGGTATTCCTGGAAATCCTGCCCCTGTACCAATATCACATAATGTTTCTACTTCCTTTAGATTGATTATTTTGCAAATTGTCAGACTATCATAAAAATGTTTTAAATATATATCATCTTTTTCAGTTATTCTTGTTAAGTTTATTTTTTGATTCCATTCAATTAATAATTTTGAAAATAGTTCTAATTGATTTAACTGTTTTTTTGTTATTGATATTCCTAATTCTGTTAATTCAGCTACAAATTCTTCTGTTTTCATATTCTATTTTCCTTTTTTAAATATACCATTAATATTGAAATATCTGCTGGATTTACTCCACTTATTCTGGAAGCTTGGGCTATTGATGTTGGTTTTATTTCTTTTAGTTTTTGAAGTGCTTCACTTGCTAAATTATGAATTTTATCATATTCGATATCCTTAGGAATTTTTATATTTTCAAGATTAATCATTTTTTCTGCTTCTTTTTTTGCCTTTAGTATGTATCCTTCATATTTTGTATTTATTTCAACTTGTTCTACTACTTCATCATCAAAATTAATGTTGGTATCGAGAAATTTTTTTAAATGTTTTAAATTAATTTCTGGCCTTTTTAATAAATCGTATAAAGTTATACTTCCATCTGATATTCTAGGTGTGTTTATTGATTCTAGATAATCATTTATTTCTCTTTTTGGAGTAAGTTTAGTATTTTTTAAAATTTCATTTAGTTTGGCTATATTATTCTTTTTATTAATAAATTTTTCATATTTTTCATTATTTATTAACCCAACTTGGTAACCATAGTCTCTAAGACGAATATCGGCATTGTCATGTCTTAATAGTAATCTATATTCAGCTCTTGATGTTAGCATTCTATATGGTTCTTTGGTACCTTTAGTGACTAAGTCATCAATTAAAACTCCTATATATGCTTCATTTCTTTTTAAGATTAATGGATCTTTTCCTTCAAGTTTTAATGCTGCATTTATTCCTGCAATTAATCCTTGACCTGCTGCTTCTTCATAACCACTTGTTCCATTTATTTGTCCAGCTGTATATAAATTTTCAATTATTTTAGTCTCTAATGATTGTTTTATTTGTAATGGGTCTATAGCATCATATTCAATTGCATAGGCATATTTTAGTATTTTTGCATTTTCCAAGCCTTCTAGACTATGTACCATTTGTTCTTGAATATCTTCAGGCATGCTTGTTGAAAAACCTTGAATATATATATCATCGTAATAGATACTCTCTGGTTCTAAAAATAATTGATGTCTTTCTTTATCTTTAAATCTTACTATTTTGTCTTCTATTGATGGACAATATCTTGGACCAATTCCTTCTACATAACCACCATACATGCTTGATTTAGATAAGTTTTCCATTATTATCTGATGAGTTTTTTCATTAGAATAAACTAAATGACAAGGAACTTGATTTTCTATTTCGTATAATGGAGTGTTATCATAAGAGAAAGTATATTTTTTTAAGTCTCCATTTTCTACTGAAGTTTTTTTAAAATCTATAGTTGACTTTGCTATTCTTGGTGGAGTTCCTGTTTTTAGTCTTTGAATGGTAAATCCTAATTTTTTCAAATTATCACTTAGAAATTTGGATGGCTTTTCTCCATGGGGACCACTTGATTTTTTATTTGATCCTCGTAGAATAACAGATTTTAAGTATGTTCCTGTCGTTAAAATAACTATATTGGCTGTTATTTTAGTTTTATCTTCTAATATTATTCCTTTTACTACATTCTTTTCTATAATAAGATCTTCTACTATACCTTCTTTTATTGTTAAATTGGGTTCTTTTTCTAAAGTTTTTAACATTTCTTTAGGATACGTTATTTTATCTCCTTGTGCTCTTAGAGCTCTAACTGCTGGACCTTTTTTTGTATTTAGCATTTTAACTTGAAGGCAACTATGATCAATATTATTGGCCATTTCACCTCCAAGTGCATCTATCTCTCTAACAATAATACCTTTTGCTGGCCCACCAATTGACGGATTACATGGCATATCAGCAATATTTTTTTTATTACCAGTAATCAACAAGGTTTTATGTTTTTTCCTGGCACTTGCTAAACATGCTTCACAACCTGCATGCCCTCCACCAACAACAATTATTTCATAATCATTCATATAGACACTTCCTCTTATATATCTTTTTTATTTGTTTTTATTTATTTTTTTTAATTAAATTATTTCCCGGGAAATAATTTTTCTTGTTTTTGCTTATATTTTTGTATTTTTAATACATTTTTTGTAATTTATTGAGGTACTTTTTATTTTCCTAGACAAAATTGACTAAATAATTGATCTATTAATTCTTCACTATATGTTTCCCCTATTATTTCTCCTAATTTTTCCCATGCTATTTTTATATCTAATTCCAACATATCTATTTCTATGTTATTATTTATACCTAACTCTACATCACGTAGTATTTTATCGGCTTCCTTTGCTAATGAAATTTGTCTTGCATTACTTAAATATGTATAATCTGAACTTTCTATTAAATCATTTTTAAATAATTCTTTTATTTTTTCTTTTAGAGAATCAATTCCATTAATATCAATTGTATTTGTATATACAATATTATCACATTGAACTTCATTCAAATTTACTTTTTTTTCTAAATCACTTTTATTTAGTACCACTATTGTTTTCTTATTTTTTGTATAATCAAGTATAGTTTTATCATCATCTGTTAATTTTTCATTATTATTTAATACTAATATAACTAAATCTGCATCATCAATCATCTTTATGCTTTTTTCTACACCTATTTTTTCAACTTTATCATTTGTTTTTCTTATTCCTGCTGTATCAATAAATTTAAGTAGTATTCCATCAATTGCTACTTCTCCTTCTACTATATCTCTTGTTGTTCCTTCAATATCTGTAACAATTGCTTTTTCCTCGTTTAATAATTTATTTAATATGCTACTTTTTCCAACATTTGGTCTTCCTACGATAACTGTTTTTATACCTGTAGTTATTATCCTACCGTTTTCTGATGCATCTATTATTTTTGATAATTCTTTTCTTATTGATGATATTTTTGGTCTAATTATATCATTTGTCATAACAATTGTATCTGTTTCTTCTGGGTAATCGATGTTTACTTCAATCGAAGCTAGTAATTCTAAAATAGTTTGTCGTAAATTTCTAATTACATTACTTGTTGTTCCTTCCAAAGATTTAATTGCAACTTTTCGTGCCTTATCACTTTTAACATTTATCAAATCCATTACAGCTTCCGCATTTACTAAATCTATTCTTCCATTTAAAAAGGCCCTTTTTGTAAATTCACCTGGTTCTGCTAATCTTGCACCGTTTCTTAGTACTAGCTCTAATACTTTTTGAGTAGTTGCAATTCCTCCATGACAATTTATTTCTACTATATCCTCTGTTGTAAATGTCTTTGGAGATTTCATAACCGATATTAAAACTTCATCAATTATTTCTTCTTTATCAATTATATATCCATAATTTATAGTATGAGTATCTACTTTTTCTAGATTTTTTCCTTTAAAAATACTATTAACTATTTTAATAGAATTCTCACCACTTATTCTTATAATTGATATTGCTCCTACACCTAGAGCTGTCGATATAGCTGCAATTGTATCATTCATTCGTATCACCTCTTCTTTTCTTCTTCTTTATAGCTCTTGAAACGTTCCTATTATAGCACGTATCTACTATTTTTTTCTATAAAAATTTGCACTATTTTTATAAATATTTGAAAATTATTAGTTGTAAAGGTAAATGAAACTTCAAAATTAAGTATAATAACGATAAGATTTTTAAAATAAAACTATTATATTAACTTTTATAAGTATTCAAATATCAAAAGAAAAAAAGAGGTTGTTATTCTATTCCTCTTTTGGTTTTATTACAACATAACGTTTTGGTGTTTCTCCTTCACTTTCTGTATATACACTTTTATTATCTGATAAAATATTGTGTACTAAGCGTCTTTCAAATGAATTCATAGGGTCAAGTTTAGCTGGGATTTTAGTTTTTGCTACCTCTTTTGCTATCTGTTTAGCTACTCTTTCAATGTTTTTTTGTTTTTTTTCTTTATATTCACCTACGTCTATGATAAACGGGAAATTACATCCAATTTCACTTGCTACAGCTTGTTTTGTTACTACATTTAAAGCATCCATAGTACGTCCCATTTTACCAATTAGCATAGCATTGTTGTCTGAAAATAAAGTGAAAATTGTATTTTTTTCTCTTTTTTTTACTTCTATATCAATATGTATACCTATATTGTTTGTTAATTTTTTTAAATATTCTTTAATAAAATCGATAATTTCTAATTTAGTTACGACTTCTATTTCTGTTTTTTTACTTTTAAACAATCCTCCTTTTATTTCTATTTCTTTATATATTAAGTTCTCTTCTTGTTCTAATAAATCTATTTTTGCTTGATTTATAGCATCTTCTAGGTTTTTACCTATGTATTTATGCTTTTCCATTTACTATCTTACTCCTTTTTACAATTAGATTTTGTACTATTGTAAATAAATTAGTTGCTATCCAGTATATACATAATGCTGCTGGCATAAATAATCCCATAACAATAATCATTATAGTCATAATATTGCTCATATTTTTCATCGGATTATTATCATTTTGAGAAGTCGTAGTATTTAAATTAAATGAAAAGTAAGTTGTTATTCCAACTAATGCAATTAAAATTAAATAAAACCAATTTCCATTATTTAAAAGTCCAACATATGGAGTTGTTCCCATCTGTAATTTTAAAAAGTTTTCTTCAAATAATAAAGGTACTCTGTTAATTGCTTCCAAAAATGCAAAAAATATTGGAAGTTGCAAAAAAGCATAAATACATCCAGAAACTGGATTAATATTATATTTTTTATATATCATCGTCATTTCATTACTTTTTTTCATAATTGATTCTGTATCTGTTTTGTCTTTATATTTTTTTTCTAATCTATCTAATTCTGGTTGTGCTTTTTTTATTAATTCAGATTGCATTGCTGTTTTTTTGGTTACAGGATATAAAATTAATCTAAGACTTATGCTAGTAATTATTAAAGCTAATCCAGCACTTGATACATATTTAGCTATAAATAGTATTATAAATGCTAATGGTTTTACAAAGAGACTTGTCCATAGACCTTCATATCCCCCACTCGTTACTTTATAATTATCACAGTCTGGTAATTTATTTATTTCTACTTTATTTTCTTCATATTTTTTTATAACGTCTTTGTTTGTTGGCTTACATAAAATATTTTTTGTAAGATTTTGTCCTGTTTCTGGATTTGTTACAACCTTTTTATTTGAATCTTTTAAAGACTGGGTACACCCTGTTGTTAGCAATATTATCATTAATATTAGTATTAATTTAATTTTATTTTTTTTTCTATTATTTTTCATCTTTTTCTCCTTTTATATTATTATTAATAACTGTCATCAACTTAGAAAAACTATCACTTAACTCTTTATATGATGCTAATAAACTTCTCTTTCTTACTATTATAATATAATCTAGGTTTTTTGAATAGAAATTTTTATAATTATCGACTATATTTCTAATTTGTCTTTTAAATTTATTTCTTATTACAGCATTCCCTACTTTAGTTCCTACTGTTACTCCGAACCTATTTTTATTTAAATTATTAGTCTTTGTATAAATTACAATATATTTGTCTTTATAAGCTATACCACTATTAATAATATTTGAAAATTCTTGATTATCTTTTACTATCATACTTTTTTTCATAATATTTATCACCTTTTTCTATTATAATATAGATAGAAAAAAACCACTGTTTATCAGCGGTTATATTATTTTGATAACTTTTTACGACCCTTTGCTCTTCTTCTATTTAAAATTTTACTCTTGCTTCTTGCAAAGAATCCATGTTTTTTAGCTTTTTTTCTATTATTTGGTTGATAAGTTCTTTTCATTATTTCCACCTCCAGACATAAATCTCCATTATTATAATAGATTTTTTTATGTGTTGTCAATTAAAAATACGTTTTTTTACTAAAAAGTGGTTAAAATTTCTTTTTTTATAATATATGAAAGTTATTCACATTATTCACAAGTCTGTGGAAAGGAAAAATAATGTTGTTTATATTTTTTTTGTAATTTTGTGGATAAGTCTTTTTTTTCTTTATTTAGTAATGCATTTATTTGTGGATAAATATGTGAATAATAGGTGGAAAACTTTTTTTTTGTAATTTATGACTTTATTTTTTCCACATTTTAAGTTACAATATTTTTTGCAATTGAACTTTGACAGGAGGGATGGGGTTTGGATGTAAAAATACTTTGGTCTAATTTTTTAAATTCTATCAAGAATGAATTGTCTCCAATTACTTATGAAACCTGGTTCAAAGAAACAGATTTATATTCATTAAGTGATGGAAAAGCCATTATTATTGTTCCAATGCATCTTCATAAGCAGCATCTTGCTGAAAGATATTATGATTTTATAGTTGATAAATTTTCAGATATTTCTGGTGGTACATATGAATTTGAATTTGTTCTAAAAGATGAGGTTAAGAAAACTATTTTAAATCTTGATGACCACCAACAGGAAATATTTGATGATAAAGACAATGAAATTGGGTCTGTGGGTTGCAATTTGAAATCATCTTATTCTTTTGATACATTTATTGTAGGTAATAGTAATAAGTTTGCTCATGCTGCGGCTTTATCTGTTGCAGAAGATCCTGGAAAGATTTACAATCCTTTATTTATCTATGGTAATAGTGGTTTAGGTAAAACTCATCTTATGCATGCTATTGGTAATTATATTGTACAAACTTCTAATAAAAAAGTTCTTTATGTAACTAGTGAGCAATTTATATCAGATTTTCTTGGTATTAATAAAAAAGACGAGAAGGGTACTAATTTTAATTATGTTGAATTTTTTAAGAATAAGTATCGTAATGTTGATGTATTACTTATTGATGACATTCAATTTTTAGGTGGAGCTACTCAAACACAACAAGAATTTTTTCATACTTTCAATACCTTATATGGTGATAGTAAACAAATTATAATTTCATCTGATAGGTCTCCTGATGATTTGAAGCTATTAGAGGATAGATTGCGAACCAGATTTAATTGGGGATTAACAGTTAATATTTATCCACCTGATTTCGAATTAAGAATTGCTATTTTGAAAAGAAAAATAGTAGGGGGGGCAATAGAAAAAGAAATACCAGAAGATGTTATTGAATATATTGCTTCTAATACGGGTAGTGATGTTAGACAATTAGAGGGATCTATCACTAGATTACTTGCTTATTCTACCATAATGGGAGGTACTGATATTACACTTAATTTGGCTATTGAAGCTTTAAAAGACTATGTCAATAAAGGAATAAGTGAAAAAAATGATATTCACAAAATCCAGAAAACTGTTGCAGAATTTTTTCAAGTTACAGTTGAAGATTTGAAATCAAAGAAGAGAAGTGCTAATTTAGCTTTTCCTAGGCAGGTAGCTATGTATCTTTGTAGAAAATTAACAAATGAGTCTTTTCCAAAAATAGGAACAGAATTTGGTGGAAAAGATCATTCTACAGTTATGCATTCGTGTGAAAAGATAGATAAAGAATTAAAAGTTAACAAAGAATTGTATAATACTATCGAAAAAATAAAAAATGATATTACTTGATTGTGGATATTATAATTTTTATCCACAGATTTTCCACAAGAAAAAACAGTGTAACTTGTTATAGAATAAGGACAAAAAAAGTTATCAACATTTTCCACTGTAATAATATAAAAATATAAAAGAAAGAAGGAATATATATATGAAATTAAGAATTAAAAAAGATGTATTATTGGAAGGTTTAAACAAGGTTTCTAAAGCAATTTCGACTAAAAATCTAGTTCCAGTTTTAGCAGGAATAAAGTTTGATTTGACAGTAGATGGTTTAACTTTAACAGCTAGTGATAATGACATTACTATTCAAACATTTTTAAATGAACTAGACTCAATGGATATCGAAAAAGAGGGAAGTATTATAATTCAAGGAAAGTATATATTAGATATTGTTAGAAAATTACCTGATGAATATATCAATATAGAAGTAATAGATGATTTAAAAATATTAATTTATACTGAAAACAGTGAATTTAATTTAAATGGGATCAGTAAAAGTGAATATCCTAACATAGAATTAGAGATTTCTAAGACACCATTTAATATATCAAGTAAAGTATTTAAAAATATTGTGTATCAAACATCATTTGCTTCATCTAATGATGAAACAAGACCTATTTTAACTGGAATAAATTTTAAGGTAATGGGAAATGTTTTGGAATGTAATTCTACTGATAGTTATAGATTAGCAAGAAAAATTATTTCTTTAGATAATGTAGTAGAAGAGGGATACAATATAGTTATTCCTAGTAAAAACCTTGTAGAATTTTCGAAAATCATGAACGATAATGATGATATTGTAGAATTACATATATTTAATAATAAAGTTTTATTTAAGTATGATAATATTTTATTTCAATCTAGATTGATAAATGGTACATATCCTAATACTGCCAATTTATTACCAGAAGAGTCTTTATTAAAAATAACAGCAAATATCAATGATTTATATAATGTTATTGATAGAGCAAGTATTTTAACTAGTGACAAAGAAAAGAATATTGTTACATTTGAGATAGATCAAAATAAATTGATAGTAAAATCTTCAACAGCTGAGATAGGTAGAGTTGAAGAGAAGATGTTAATTGATAAAAATAATGATGAAAATATAAAAATTTCATTTGTTGCAAAGTATATGATGGAAGCATTGAAATCTTTTTCCACAGAAAAAGTGGAAATCTCATTTGTTGGTGAAATTAAGCCTATTATTTTAAAATCTAGTGAAGATGATACGTTAACTCAATTGGTATTACCGATTAGAACTTATTAATAATAATTTTAACCTTGTTTCTTTAATTAGAAATTAGGTTTTTTTGTATTTCTACAAAATAATTTTTAAATTTTCTTTGTTTTTCGACAAAATCTGTTATAATTCGACATTTTTTTGTGATATTGTGGTATTGCAAAAAAGAAATTTCCGGTAAAATCTTATTGCAAATAGGGGGATATATTATGAATAATTATGAAATTAATGAAAATACTTTAGCAGTTGTTAGTGTCAATGAAAAAGAATCTATGATTATAGAAAAAAATAAGCAATATTGTGTTACTAAATCTGGATATGATATAATGGATGATAGTTGTCAATATTTTGGAAGTTCTTATCAGGGAAGGGTAGCTGGATCAAAAGCTATTTTAAATGCAAAATACAAATTACCAATTATTGTTGAGGATAGTAGAAATTTAATCTTTTTTCCTACAGAGTCACCTGAGTTAGTAAGTTGTTCTTGGATTTCACTTAAAGATGTTAAGGAAGTTTTAGAAAATGGAGATAAAACTATAGTAATTTTTAAAAATGGCTATGAATTGGATATTGATATTTCTAAATTTTCTATTGAAAATCAAATTCTTCGAGCTAGTAGATTAGAATATATTTTAAGAAATCGAAAAAATATATCAAAAAAAGGGTAATTAACTCTTTTTTTTGTGATTATTATGCTTTTTTATGTTATAATATACATGTATGTATGGGAGTATTAGTTTAAACAAAAGGTGATAATATGACAAATTATAGGTGTTTTTATGATTTTAACGAGATTGAATTTAACAAATTTTCGTAATTATAAAAAATGTTCAGTAAAATTCGATAAACATTTGAATATTTTTATTGGAAATAATGCACAGGGAAAAACTAATATTTTAGAAAGTATTTATATTCTTGCCATAACTAAGACTCATCGTTACGGAACAGAAAATTATCTTATAAGAAGGGATGCTGAACAAGCAAAGATAGCAGGTACTTTGAGAATTAATAAAATTCCTAAAGATATGGAAGTTGTTATTAATAAACAAAAAAAAATTGTTAGAGTAAATAAAACAGAGATAAGGAAAATATCTGATTATATTACTAACATGAATGTTATAATGTTTTGTCCTGATGATATTGCTATAATTAAGGATTCTCCACAAGTAAGAAGAAACTTACTTAATATAGAAATAAGCCAACTATTTAGAGATTATATTATATATTATAATGAGTATAATAAGCTTTTGAAAAATAGAAATGAATATTTGAAAATGCTTTATATTAATAATTTATCTGATGAAAGATATCTTGATGTATTAACTGCTAAATTAATAGAAAAAGCTGTTTTGATATATCAATATCGAAATGATTTTATAAATAAAATTAATGCAAATATTAGTTCTATTTTTTATAATATAACTGGGATTGATAATTTAACAGTTAAGTATGTTACTAATGTTGATTTTGAAAATTTCAGTACAGAAGAAATAACTGCTAAATTAGTTGATAAATTTGTTAAATGTAGGAAGAAAGAATTGCAAAATGGTTCTACAATGTATGGTCCACATAGAGATGATTTTTATTTTTTGTTCGGTAATGATGATATAAGGATTTTTGGTTCTCAAGGACAACAAAGAATAGCATTAATTGCTTTTAAGATAGCTGAAATATTTATTTTTAAGGAAATTCATGATACTAATCCAATATTGTTGTTAGATGATGTTTTTAGTGAAATTGATAATAAGAAAAAAAATAAAATAATAAAATATTTGAAAGATGATATTCAAGTTTTTATTACAACAACTGATTTGAAGAATATAAATAGAAGTTTATTAAAAGAGGCTAAGATATTTGAAGTACATGCAGGAAATTTAGTAGAAAAGGTGGGAATTTAAATGGAAGAAGAAGAAAAGGTTGATTCAGTATATGATTCATCATCTATTCAAGTATTAGAAGGATTAGAAGCTGTTAGAAAAAGGCCAGGTATGTATATTGGTACTACTAGTTCAAGAGGACTTCATCATTTAGTATGGGAAATTGTCGATAATGCAATCGATGAATCCTTAGCTGGGTATTGTGATGATATAGAAGTTATAATAGGAAAAGAAAATACAATAACTGTTAAAGATGATGGTAGAGGAGTTCCTGTTGGAATTCATCCTAAAACTGGAAAATCTACTGTAGAAACAATATATACAGTTTTACATGCTGGTGGAAAATTCGGTGGAGGAGGATACAAAGTATCTGGTGGTCTTCATGGAGTAGGAGCAAGTGTTGTTAATGCACTTAGTGAGTGGTTAGAAGTTCGTGTATATAAAGAAGGAAATGTCTATTTTCAAAGATTTTCTAATGGTGGACATTCTGATGGTGATTTAAAGATAATTGATAGTTGTTCTGATGATAGGACAGGAACAACTGTAACTTTTAAACCAGATCCTGAAATTTTTACAGAAACCACAGTTTTTGATTATGAAATTTTAAAAAGCCGTTTAAGAGAATTGGCATTTTTAAATAGAGGTCTTCGTATCATGTTGATGGATGAACGTGATGATAATAAAAAAGAAGAATTCTTATATCATGGTGGTATTAGTGAATATGTAGAAATGCTTAATAAGAATAAATCTCCAATTCATGAGACTATAGTTGATGTAAGAGGTACTGATAAGGATATATCGTTGGAAGTTGCTTTTCAATATAATGAAAGTTATAACTCTAGTATTTATTCATTTGTTAATAATATTAATACTCCTGAGGGTGGTACTCATGAGGATGGAGTTAGACGTGCACTTACTAGGGTTATGAATAAGTATGCTATTAGTTCTGGTAAATTGAAGGATAACGATGATCCACTTACAGGAGATGATGTTCGTGAAGGGTTGACAATGATTATTTCTTGCAAGCATCCAGATCCTCAATTTGAAGGACAGACAAAGACAAAATTAGGAAATGCTGAGGTTAGGGGAATTTCTGATAAATTGTTTTCTGAAGCATTAGAAAGATTTTTGTTAGAAAATCCAGATCAATCTAAGATTATTGTTGAAAAGGCATTAACTGCTGCTAGAGCTAGGGTTGCTGCTAAAAAAGCTCGTGAGTTAACTCGCAGAAAAGGTGATCTTGATGTTACTAATTTTTATGGTAAGTTATCCGATTGTAAAAGTAAAGATGCATCTGTTAGTGAAATCTTTTTAGTCGAGGGAGATTCAGCAGGTGGATCTGCTATAAAGGGAAGAGATAGCATGACACAAGCAATTTTACCTTTACGTGGTAAAATTTTAAATGTTGAAAAGGCTAGACTAGATAGAGCTCTTTCTAATGAGGAAATACGTACGATTATTACTGCATTTGGGACTGGTATTGGTGAAGATTTTGATTTGTCTAAATTGAGATATCATAAAATTATAATAATGACTGATGCCGATGTAGATGGTTCACATATTAGAGTTTTACTTTTGACGTTATTTTATAGATTTTTTAAACCGATTGTTGAAGCTGGGCATGTTTATGCTGCACAACCACCTTTATATGTAATAAAACATGGAAAAACTATTAAATATGTTCTTGATGATAAAGAAAGAGATGAATACTTGGCTACTTTGAATTCTAATACTAAATATGATATTATGCGTATGAAAGGTTTAGGAGAAATGGATGCAGAAGAGCTAAATGAGACTACAATGGATATAAATAAGCGTATTTTGCGTCAAATTACTGTAGAAGATGCAGTAATGGCCGATGAAATTTTCTCGAAACTTATGGGTGAAGAGGTAGAGCCACGTAGGGAATTTATAGAAACAAATGCAACATATGCAAACTTGGATGTTTAGGAGGTTTTGAAATGGATAGATTAGAACAAAATAATATAGTAAAAGAAGTTCAGGATTCATTTTTAGATTATTCAATGAGTGTTATTACAGCTCGTGCAATTCCTGATTTAAGAGATGGTTTAAAACCTGTTCATAGACGTATTTTGTATTCGATGTATGAATCTAGCTATTTACCAGATAAACCACATAAAAAGAGTGCCAGAATAGTTGGAGATGTTATGGGTAAATATCATCCTCATGGTGATTCTTCTATTTATGAAGCTATGGTTCGTATGGCTCAAGATTTTTCTTATCGTTATATGTTAGTTGATGGTCATGGAAATTTTGGTAATATTGAAGGATATGGAGCAGCAGCAATGCGTTATACTGAATCTAGACTTTCAAAAATTTCTTTAGAGTTACTTAGAAATATAAATAAGAATACTGTTAATTTTACCCCTAACTTTGATGAGTCTGAAAAAGAACCAGTTGTATTACCTTCTAGATTTCCTAATATTTTAGTAAATGGTACTACGGGTATAGCTGTTGGAATGGCAACTAATATACCTCCTCATAATTTAAAGGAAGTAATTGATGGTTGTGTTGCTTATATAGATAATCCAGATATTGATTTAACTGGATTGATGCAATATATAAAAGGTCCTGATTTTCCTACTGGTGCATCTATTTTAGGAAATAGTGGTATAAGAAAGGCTTATGAAACAGGTCGAGGTACTATTACTATTAGAAGTAAGGCTAGAATTGAGGAGAAGAACGGTAAACAATATATTATTGTTGATGAGGTTCCTTATGGTGTTAATACTTTAGAATTAAAGAATAAAGTGGCAGAACTTGTCCATAATAAGGTTATTGATGGTATTGCTGATTATCATTCTGATTTAAAAGATGGAATTAAAATAACAATTACACTTAAGAAAGATGCAAATGCACAAGTTGTTTTAAATAAATTATATAAGCATACTTCATTTCAAACTAGTTATGGAATAATTTTCTTAATGTTAGATCAGGGTGTTCCAAAGACTCTCGGATTAAAAGAAATAATATCAAAATATATTGATTTTCAAAGAGAGATTATTATTCGTAGAACTAAGTTTGATTTAGAAAATGCAGAAAAAAGAGTTCATATTTTGGAAGGTTTAAAAATAGCTTTAGATCATATAGATGCTATAATAAAGTTAATTAGGGCTGCTAATAATGATGATGATGCTCGTGAAGGCTTAATGAAACAATTTGGTCTTAGTGAAGCCCAAGCTAATGCAATTTTGGAAATGAGATTACGTCGTTTGACTGGATTAGAAAGGGAAAAAATAGAAAACGAGTTAGCAGAATTATTAAAACTTATTGATGAGTTAAAGTTGATATTAAGCAGTGACAGTAGAATATTAGAAGTTATTAAGAGGGAATTGTTAGAAATTAAGGATAAATATGGAGATGAGAGGCGTACTAATATTGATATGACTGCTATAGAGTATATTGAAGATGAATCTTTAATTCCTGTTGAAAATATATTATTGACATTAACTAATAAGGGATATATAAAGAGAATGCCTGTTGATACATATCGTTCACAGAATCGTGGTGGTGTTGGTATTAAGGGAATGGCAACAAATGAGGAAGATTTTGTTGAAAAAATGATAAGTTTGTCTTCTCATGATTATGTATTGTTCTTTAGTAATAAAGGAAAAGTTTATAGGATGAAAGGGTATGAAGTACCTGAGTATAGTAGACAATCTAAAGGATTACCAATTATTAATTTGCTTCCATTAGATAAAGGGGAATATATCAATTCTGTTATAACAATCAATTCTAACGAACAAGTGTTTGAATATTTATTCTTTGTTACTTTAGATGGTTTGGTAAAACGAACAAATCTTTCTGAATTTGAAAGTATCAGAAACGGTGGAAAAATTGCAATTACCTTAAAGGATAATGATGAACTGATTGCTGTAAGAAAAACTACTGGAAATAATGAAATTGTTATTGGTGCTTCTAATGGTCGTATGGTTAGATTTAGAGAAGATGAAATAAGATCAATGGGTCGTGGGGCTTCTGGTGTACGTGGAATTGATCTTTCTGGTTCAAAAGTTGTTGGTGCTGAAGTAGTAGATAATGATTCTCAAATACTAATTGTTACGGAACATGGTTATGGTAAAAAAACTCCTATTGACGAATATAGATTAACACACCGTGGAAGTAAGGGAGTAAAGGCACTTAATGTTACTGAAAAGAATGGTATGTTAGTTTCTTTACAATCTGTTATTGGTGAAGAAGATTTAATGATTATTACTGATAGTGGTATAATTATGAGAATGCCAATGAATCAGATTTCAACTTTGAGAAGAGCTACCCAAGGAGTAAAATTGATTAATTTAAAGGATGAGCAAAAAGTAGCAACAGTTGCAAAAGTAGATGCTGTTGTTGAAATTGAAAAACAAGATATTGAAGAAAATGTTAATCAAGTAGAACAAAGTTCTAATTAGGAGATTAATATAATAAAATGCAGGTGTTGTGAGACATCTGCTTTTTTTGTAAGAAATTAAATTATATTTGTATTAGATAAAGTTGAAGTTAAAAATATTAAAAAAATATTTAGTTATATTGTAAATTTTATAGTTATATTAATGGAACTTATTTATTGTGTTTATATATAATTTTATTATTTTATTTAATAGTTATGCTTTTATTATTATATAAAAAGAAATTATAAATTATTTCCCGGGAAATAATTATCCACATTTAATGTTTCACGTGAAACATTATATATTATAGTAAAAAGTATAAATGATATCCACTTTCTTTAAGAAAATATACTTATTGTTATATGTTTTGTAAAAAAAAATGTATAATAGGTTAGTTATTAATTAATAATATTTGTATATATTACATATTTTTATTAAAATTATATATAGATATATTTTCATATAATATAAATAATTTATTATAGGTATTTAATTATTAGTGATAATCAAGATATTTGATAGATTATGTATTTAATTAGATTTAGAAACTTTAGTGCAAGTGTATTTGCGTTATGATTATTCTTCTTATTATATACAATCTATTTTAGATATTATATAAAATTTGGTTCAATATTAGTTTGTAAATGTGTATATATAAAGTTATCCACATTCAATGTTTCACGTGAAACATTGAATTTTTGTAGTTAAAGGTATAAATAATATCCACTTTTTTTAGTAATTATATACTTATAGTGATGTATTTTGTAAAAAAAGTATGTATGATATGCTAATTATTATATATATAATAGTATTTTGTATATATTACATATTTTTATTAAAATTATATATAAATATATCCTCATATAATATAAATAATTATTATAGGTATTTAATTATTAATTATAATCAAGATATTTGATAGACTATGTATTTAATTAGATTTAGAAACTTTAGTGCAAGTGTATTTGCGTTATGAGTATTATTCTTATTATAAACAATCTATTTTGCATATTATATAAAATTTAGTTCAATATTAGTTTGTAAATGTGTATATATAAAGTTATCCACATTTAATGTTTCACGTGAAACATTGAATTTTTATAATTAAAATTACAAATATCATTTTTTTGAGTAAGTATATTTATAGTGATATTTTTTATAAAAAAATATGTCTGTTATTCAATTAATATATACATTAAATAGCATTATGTATATATTATATATTTTTATTAAAATTATATATAAGTATATGCCTATATAAGCATAGCTTAGTTTATTATGTGACATTTATCTATTAATT
>CANORV010000022.1 GCA_947569245.1 uncultured Mycoplasmatota bacterium
TTTATTATATTAGAAATAATCTGTTTTTATAGATTATATTAATTCAATACAAACTTTAAAATAGTAATTTATTTAAAATTATCCACATTCAATGTTTCACGTGAAACATTAATTATTATTGGTATTTAACGGATATATATAATACGAATAAATAGAAAAATACAAGTTATATACAATAAGTAATGAATTACAAATTATTTAAAGTAAATATTAAAAAAAATCAAAATATTATATTGAAATTATTAACAGTATATTTTTATGTAGGATAAATATTAGTTAAATATTATTATATAAGCATATATTAATTGTATGTAATGGTTATTAACAGTAATGTTTCACGTGAAACATTAAAAAAAGTTGCAAAATAAGCGTTTATATATTATATTTTATATGTGCAATATGTGATATCAGAAACAGGTCAGGATTGGAAAATAGCAGCCTTAATGATTTTCATATATGTGCACTTTTTGTTTTATAAAAAAGGTGATAAAATGGTAAAAAATAGTGAATATTATATGAAAAAAGCATTAATTGAGGCTTATAAAGCTTTTAATAGTAATGAAGTTCCTGTAGGAGCTGTGATTGTAAAAGATGGTAAAATAATTGCAAAATCATTCAATTTAAAAGATAGTAAAAATTCTGTAACAAAACACGCTGAATTGATTGCAATTGAAAAAGTTTCTAAGAAAATTAATAATTGGAGATTGTCTGATTGTACTATGTATGTTACATTGCAGCCATGCCCTATGTGTGCAAGTGCTATTAATCAAGCTAGATTATTTAAAATTGTTTATGGTGCTTCTGCAAATAGTGTTGAAAGTAGTGAAATTTTTAATAAAATTTTTTCTGATTCTAATACTATTATAGAAAAAGATGTACTATCAGAAGATTGTTCATTAATTTTAAAAAAATTTTTTAGTAATATTAGATAATTTAGGGAAAATAATTGTTTGTATGATATAATATATTATGTTTAAGGAGGTGTAGGTATTGAAATATCAGGCATTATATAGAAAATACAGACCTAGTAAATTTGAAGATGTTGTTGGACAGGATATTGTTATAAAAACTTTGAAAAATTCACTTAAAACTGGAAAAATTTCACATGCATATATGTTTTCTGGCCCTAGGGGAACAGGAAAGACATCAATTGCAAAATTGCTTGCTAAGACTATCAATTGTTTAGATATTGAAGATGGTGATTCTTGTAATATTTGTAGGAATTGTAAATCTATTCTTAGCAATGAATGCACAGATATAATTGAAATTGATGCTGCTTCTAATAATGGGGTGGATGAAATTAGGGAAATAAAAAATAAAATAACTTTGGTTCCTAATGAACTTAAATATAAAGTTTATATAATAGATGAGGTTCATATGTTATCTATTGGTGCTTTTAACGCTTTATTAAAGACATTGGAAGAACCTCCATCACACGTTATTTTTATTTTAGCAACAACTGATTTGCATAAAGTACCTGTTACTATTATTTCTAGATGTCAGTGTTTTGAATTTAAACGTATAACTGATAATGATATAGTTTCCAGATTAGAAAAAATTTGTGAGGCAGAAAAAGTTTCTATAGATTCAAAAATTTTAAATAGAATTGCTGTTTATTCAGAGGGTGGTTTAAGAGATGCAATTGGTTTATTAGATAAACTTATATCCTATGCTTCTGATAATATAACTATGGAAGATTTAAATGAAATTTGTGGACTTTTATCCTATGATTATCATGAAAAATTTTTAAATTTAGTTTTTTGTGAAGAATCATTAGAAATTTTGAATGAAATTGATAAAATTTATAATCAAGGAAAAGATTTTATAATTTTTACGCAAGAACTTATGATTTTAATAAAGAAAAAATTAATTGATTCACTGAAAAATAATTTAGATAAGGAAATTATTGCTAAATATTTAAAATTATTATCTAGTTTTAATGACATGATTATTAAGTTAAAGCAGACTGATAACGTACGAGTAGTTTTTGAAATAGGAATAATATCACTATTTTATAACAAAAATGATATTAAAAATATTTCCCGGGAAATAAATTTTAATAATTCTAATGAAAATAAGGAAAAATCTATTGAAAATACAAAAGAACTTAGCAAGAGTTCAAAAAATCCTTTTGTTGTTAGTGATGATATTTGCAAAAGTGAAGATTGTGAAAAAATGAAATTAGATTATACAAAATTAAAAAAAATATACATTAACAATACTTTTGTTTCTGCTTCTAAAGATAAGAAAAATGCTGTATTGTCAAAGTGGCATGAATTTAAGGAGTATGTTTTAGATGTTGATTATGGTGCTGCAGCTTGTTATTTGGTTGACAGTACTGTTGAAGCAGTTGGTGATAATCACATGATTTTATCTGTTAGATATGATTCATCTATAAATAGAATTTTAGAAAATTATACAAAAATTGATGATTTATTGAAAAAAATTTTTAATAAATCATATAAGATTGCTTTTTTGACTAATGATGAATGGAAACATGAAAAAAATAATTATATTATTAGTAAAAATAGCATTGAATATAAGTATATGGATGATTCATTAGATAATTATAATAGCTTAGATATTGATAATATTGATGATTTTTCAAAAGATAATTATAGTAATGAAAAAGAAAATGATTTTCATGATAATATTGTTTCTGAAGCTATTAATATATTTGGAAAAAATATTGTTGAAATAAAATAATAAAGTAGGAAAAGAGGAATTTATATGAATTTACAAGCATTAATGAAGCAAGCACAATCTATTCAAAAGGATATGATGAAGGCAAAAAATGAAATTGACGAAATGGTTTTTTATGGTGAAAGTTCACTGGTTAAAGTAGAAATAAATGGAAAAAAAGAGGTGTTAAAAGTTAGTATTGATAAAGAACAGGAAATTTCGACTGATGATATTGAAATATTAGAAGATATGATAGTAGTAGCTGTTAATGACGCCCTAAGAAAAATTGATGAAGAAACTGAAAAGAAGTTAGGTAAATATACTAGTGCTATGCCGGGGTTATTTTAATGTATCCTGAAAGTTTAAAAAATTTAATTGAGTCTCTTAAATTATTTCCTGGTATTGGAGAAAAAACAGCTGAGCGTATGGCTTTTTCAGTAATGGATATGGATGATGAAAAGATTGAATTTATTTCTAATAGTCTTTCTGAAATAAATCATAAAATAAAAAGATGCAGTATATGTAACTCTTTAACTGAGCATGATGTCTGTGAAATTTGTAGCAATAAATTGAGAGATAATTCTGTTTTGTGTGTTGTTGAAGATCCAAAAAATGTTATTTTGTTTGAAAAATTAGCAATTTTTAATGGAGTTTATCATGTTTTAAATGGTTTAATTTCTCCATTAGAAGGAATTAATCCTGAGGATATAGAGTTAAATAAATTAATAGATAGGGTTAAAAATGGAAACTTTCTTGAGATAATTTTAGCTTTTAAACCTAGTATAGAAGGGGAAACTACTTCATTATATATAAAAAAAATACTTTGTGATTTAAATATCACAATTACGAAAATTGCAAGTGGAGTTCCAATGGGTGCTGATATGGAATATATTGATGCAATAACGTTAGAACGAGCTCTTTTTGATAGGAAGAATATTGAATAATTATTAAAAATCCTCATATTTTATTATGAGGTGTTTGCTTATGAAATTTATTTTCAATTTATTAAAACGTATAATCTTAGGCTTTTTAATTTTATATGGTTATAATATGATAGCAGTTGAATTTAATCTTATTATTCCTATTAATGTATTTACTGTATTATTAGTTTCTTTTTTAGGATTTCCTGCTTTATTTGCATTAATTTTTTTATTTATTTATTTGTTTTAGGTAGGTGGTAATTTGTTGGAAATTTATAAGGATGAACAAAGTGATTTTTATAATGAGGTTATTAAATCTATTTTTATAAATAAAATGAAATCACATGCATATTTAATAGAAACAAAATCTTATGAAAAATATAGGAATTTAGTTATTTCATTTGCAAAGTTACTTTTATGTGAAAAAAAGAAAAATTACAATGATTTGTGTGAAAACTGTAATATTTGTAAACTTATTGATAATAATGTTTATTCTAATTTAAAAATTATAGAGCCAGATGGTATGTGGATAAAAAAAGAACAACTTGAGGAATTAAAAATTACTTTTAAGACTAAATCAATTGATTCATCTTCAAGAGTATATATTATATTTCATGCAGAAAAGTTAAATAAAGCTGCAGCTAATTCAATTTTAAAATTTTTAGAGGAGCCTGAGGATGGAATTATAGCTATTTTAGTTACAGATAATAGGTATAATATTTTAAATACTATATTGTCAAGGTGCCAATTGTTTACTTTAAAGAACAATATTATGTTAAATCCAGATGATTCTTTAAATTTTATAATGGATTTTGAAAGGAACAAAATTAATTTTTTTGCTTATATTAATAGTACTTTTAATTTAAAGGAAAAAAGTCGTGATGATTATTTGAGTTTACTTAAGTGTATGGAATCATTTTATGATATTACTTTAAAATATAAGATAGGAAGAACTATTGATACTAAATCTAGTTTTTATAATGATATTTGTTATGTTGCAGATTTGAATTCAATAAATGATATTATACGAAAATTGAATGTTATCGAAGAACAAAAAAATAAAATAAAATATAATGTTAACCTTTCTATGTTAATGGACAAGCTTATTATTGATTTAAGTGGAGGTGTTACAAATGATTGATGTTGTTGCTGTAAATTTTAAAGATAATGGCAGATTATATTATTTTTCTTATGATGGTATTAATCTTGATGTAGGTAATGAAGTAATTGTTGAAACAGAAAAAGGTTTACAATTTGCTTTTGTTGTTATTAAAAAGAAAATTAATGAAAGCAATTTGTCATCTACTATTAAAACAGTAATAAGAAAAGCTACTAAAGATGATTATAATATATATATAAATAACAAAAAAGATGCTGATAAAGCAATTTTAGAAGCTCGTAAATTAGTGAATAAATTGAAACTAGATATGCGTATTATTGATGCAAGTTTTACATTTGATAGAAGTCAATTATTGTTTAATTTTTTGGCAGATGAAAGGGTCGATTTTAGAGAGTTAGCAAAAAGACTTGCCCAAATTTATAAAACTAGAATAGAATTACGACAGATTGGGGTAAGAGACAAAGCAAAAGAAGTTGGAGGAATTGGTCCGTGTGGAAGATTTCTATGTTGTAATCAATTTTTGACAGATTTTAATAGTGTTTCAATAAATATGGCAAAGAATCAATATCTATCATTAAATCCAGCAAAGATTAATGGTGTTTGTGGAAGATTATTATGTTGTTTGAAATATGAGGATGAAATATATACCGAGTTAAAAGAAGGATTGCCTTTAATCGGAGATTTTTATGATAATAATGATGTTAAAGGCAAGATAGTTAGTGTTGATGTTTTTAGGAAGACTGTAACTGTTGAGGATAAAAATAAAGGTCAAATAATTATGGAGTTAGATAATGGAAGTTCTAAATGATTTAGTTGGATATAGTAATCTTAAAATATATCAGAATTCAGATTGGTTTTCTTTTTCGTTAGACTCTGTATTATTACCAAATTTTGTAACTATTAAATCTGATGTAAAATTAATTGTTGATTTTTGTACTGGAAATGCACCTATTCCTTTGATTTTATCTACAAAAACTTTGCCAACTACTAAGATTATAGGTGTTGAGATTCAAGAAGATATATATAATTTAGCTAAAAAAACTATTTTTTATAATAAATTGGAAGATAGAATTTTTATTTATAATAAAGATATTAATGATTTATCAAATGATGATATAGCTTTTGGTACAGTTGATATTATTTTGTGTAATCCTCCTTACTTTAAATTTCTTGATACTTCTAATATTAATAATGATGTTCATAAAACTATAGCTAGACATGAAGTTAAGATAAATTTAGAACAAATTGTTAAAAAAGCTTTTTTTCTGTTAAAAAATGGTGGTATAATAGCACTCGTTCATAGAACTGAAAGATTAGTTGAAATAATAAAATTATTAGAATCTTCTAATTTTGCTGTTAAAAAAATTAGATTTGTGTATCCTAAGAAAGGAAAAGAATCTAATTTAGTTTTAATAGAGGCTAGAAAAAATGGAAATGATGGTTTAAAAGTTTTAAGTCCATTAATTGTTCATGATAATCTAGGAAATTATACTACTGAAGTTTTGAAAATGTTTGAATAGAGAGGGTGATATTGATGAATCAAAGAAGTTATGATAATAGTCCATCATTATATTTAATTCCTACACCAATTGGAAATATGGAAGATATTACATTTAGAGCTATTAATATTTTGAAGAAAGTTGATGTAATATTATGTGAAGATACTAGAGTTACTGGACAACTATTAAAACACTTTGATATAAAGAAGAAGATGATTTCATGTGAAGATCATAATGAGTCTAAAGCA
The DNA here is from genome assembly GCA_947569245.1 of uncultured Mycoplasmatota bacterium. GTDB lineage: Bacteria > Bacillota_I > Bacilli_A > RF39 > UBA660 > CATKEA01. The sequence goes on from CANORV010000022.1 coordinate 6,470, forward strand.
AAAGAAGTTGCTTTAGACTTGTTGAAATTAGGAAAAAATATTGGTTTACTTACTGATAGGGGTACTCCAATTATTAGTGATCCTGGGTATAAGGTAGTCCAATTTGTTATTGAAAATGGTTTTAATGTTATATCTCTTCCCGGTCCTACTGCTTTTGTGCCAGCACTTACTATGTCAGGAATAGCACCTTCTCCTTTTATGTTTTATGGTTTTTTAAACTCAAAAGCTTCGAAAAGGGAAAAAGAGCTAGCTAATCTAAAGAAAGAAAAAGCAACTTTGATATTTTATGAAGCACCACATAGAATTAAAGATACAATGCAGAGTATTTTTAATGTTTTTGGAAATAGAGATGCATGTTTATGTAGGGAAATTTCTAAATTATATGAGGAAGTAATTAGAGGAAAGGTTAATGATATAATTAATAATCTTGATAACATAAAGGGTGAGTTAGTAATTGTAGTAGAAGGAAATACTGATGTAGATAATTTTGAAAATATGTCTATACTTGAGCATATGAATTTATATTTGGAAGATGGAATGACCGAAAAGGAAGCTATGAAAAAAGTAGCTCATGATAGAAAAATTCCAAAATCAGAAGTTTATAAGGAATTTCACATAGGGAAGTGATAATATGAAATTAATTGTGGGATTAGGTAATCCTGGTTTAGAGTATAGTTTAACTAGGCATAACGTAGGTTTTATGGTTATTGATAATTTTGCTAAAAAATATAATGTTAATTTTAATAGGCAAAAATTTAATGGTTTGTATGCGGAATTGACTATAAATAATGAAAAAATTATTTTACTAAAACCGCAATCATATATGAACTTATCAGGAGAGGTTGTTAGTAAATTTGTAAATTTTTATAAAATTTGTATTGAGGATATTCTTATTATTAATGATGATTTAGATTTACCTCTTGGCTCTTATAAATTAAAACAATCAGGGTCTAGTGGTGGACATAACGGTTTGAAAAATATAGAACTACATTTAGGTACTAAGAATTATAAAAGACTAAAGATTGGTATATCTAAAGCTAAAAATAGAGATGTTAAAGATTATGTTTTGGGGCATTTTAGCTCATCTGAATTGGAAATATTAAAAAATATAATAGAATATTCAGAAAATATTTTGGATGATGTTTTGAATTATAAATTTGATAAGGTTATGAACATTTATAATACGAAAAATGAGGTATAGTATGAATATTTTTGATAGATTATTTGACAGTATAAAAATTGATGAGTCATATGGTTTAACTGGATTAACTGAAGAACTTTTTTGTATCTATTTGAATAGTGTTTTAAAAAAGAATAAAAATATTCTTGTAGTTACATCTTCTTTATTTGAGGCAAATCATATAAAAAGTATTTTAGAAAAATATACAAATAATGTATATTTATTTCCTATGGATGATTTTCTTACAAGTGAGGCCGTTGCTATAAGTCCAGATTTAATGATAACTAGATTAGAAACCCTATATTCTACTTTTGATGATAGTAATAAAATAATTATAACTAATATGACAGGATATTTAAGGTTTTTGCCAGATAAAAGTGTTTTTACCGATAATATAATTAGTATTTCTAAGGAAAATGAATATAATCAGAATGAAATAATTGAAAAATTAGTGAAGATTGGGTATAAAAAGGAATCTATTGTCACACATACTGGTGAATTTGCTACACGTGGGTTTGTTTTAGATATTTTTCCGTTTGAATTTGAACATCCTATTAGATTAGAATTTTTTGGTGATATTATTGAAGATATAAGAATATTTGACGAAGATACACAAAAATCAATAGATTCTTGTTCAGAAATTAATGTTAAACCTTATACTGATTGTATTTTTCCAGAATTGGTAGATGAAAAATATAGAAGAGCAAAATATTTGAGGCAATATTCCACAAATGTTTCTTCTATTTTGGATTATTTGGTTGATCCAATCGTTACTTTTGTAGATTATTCTAAATTAAAAACATCTTTTTTCATGATGACTGAGGAGATATTGCAATATAGAAATGATAAAGATAGAGACTTTTCAGGACAATATATGTTTAATTTGGATGAGATTAAACCTGATTTGAGTATTTATTATATGAGTATTGACAATGTTTTAGCAAAGGATATTCCTGTAATTACATATGAATCAAAAATTATAGTATCTTTTAAAGAAAATCTTGATTTAATTCTAAGTTATTTGAGAGAACAAATAAAGAAAGGAAAAACTATAATTATTTGCTTAAAAGATTATCAGATAAAAGCTTTTATTAAATATTTAAATGTTGCTTATAAATTAACTGATATATTTTCTATTTTTGAAAATCAAATTAATATTGTTGATTTTTCTATAACTAGTGGGTTTGTGTTTAATAATTTTATATTTTTAACTGAAAATGAGTTATTTGGCATAAGACAGAAAAGTAAAAATTATAGAAGTTCTTTTAAGTATTCATCTAAAATAAAAAATATTAATAAACTTAATATTGGAGATTATGTTGTACATAATATTAATGGTATTGGTGTTTATAATGGAATAAAAACTTTGAAACATGGTGATTTATTAAAAGATTATATTGAATTATTATATGCTTCTAAAGATAAACTTTATATTCCAGTTGAAAAAATTGATCTTATTAGCAAATATGCAGGAAAAGAAGGTATTGTTCCTAAAGTTAACAAGCTTGGTGGAATAGAGTGGAAGAAGACAAAACTTAGGGTTAGAGATAAAATTCATGATATTGCAGATAAACTTATAAAAATTTATGCAGAAAGAGAATTAAAAAAAGGTTTTGCATTTTCTAAGGATAGTGAACTTCAGGTTAAATTTGAAAATAATTTTGAGTTTGAAGAAACTAAAGATCAACTTTTAGCTATTCGTGACATAAAAAATGATATGGAGTCTACTGTTCCTATGGACAGGTTACTTTGTGGAGATGTTGGTTATGGAAAGACAGAGGTTGCATTTAGGGCTATGTTCAAAGCTGTTAATGATTCTAAGCAGGTTTTATATTTATGTCCAACAACTATTTTATCAAATCAACAGTTTACTAGTGCTTTAAATAGATTTCGTGGATTTCCTGTTAATATTGGTTTAATTAATAGATTTACTAGTAGTTCTGAAAAAAGAAGAATTATTAATGGAATAAAAGATGGAACTATGGATATTGTTTTTGGTACACATCGATTACTGAGTAATGATATAAAACCTAAAAATTTAGGATTGTTAGTGATTGATGAGGAACAAAGATTTGGGGTAACACATAAGGAAAAAATTAAGGAATATAAAGCAAATGTAGATGTTTTGACTTTAACTGCAACGCCTATTCCTAGAACCTTGCAAATGTCTATGATTGGTATTAGAAGTTTATCCTTAATAGAAACTCCACCTATGAATCGATATCCTGTTCAAACTTATGTTATTGAGGAGAATGAACAAATCATTAAAGATGCTATATATAAAGAATTATCACGTAATGGTCAAATATTTTTATTATATAATCGAGTTGAATATATTGAAAATGAGGTTATAAAAATTCAGAGGTTAGTTCCTGAAGCTAGGATAATATTTGCTCACGGACAATTATCAAAATCAGAAATTGAGGATAGGATGTATAAGTTTATAAATCATGAATATGATGTTTTAATTTGTACAACTATTATTGAAACAGGAATTGATATTCCTAATGCCAATACTTTAATTATTATAGATGCTGATAAATTTGGTCTTAGCCAATTATATCAAATCCGTGGTAGGGTTGGTAGAAGTAATAGGATAGCTTATGCTTATTTGATGTATAACGGAGCAAAAATATTAAATGAAACAGCTGTAAAAAGACTTAATGTTATTAAAGATTTTACCGAACTTGGTAGTGGTTTTTCTATTGCTACTAGGGATTTATCAATCCGTGGAGCTGGAGATATTCTTGGTAGTGAACAAGCAGGTTTTATAGATTCAGTAGGAGTTGATTTATATTTAAAAATGTTAAATGATGAGGTTGATCGTTTGAAAGGAAAAACACCGATTGAAGAAGAATTACAAGAAGAAAAACCATTATTATCTGTATCTACTCATATTGACGATTCATATGTTGATGATGTTGATTTAAAAATAGAAATACATAAAAAAATAAATGAAATAGATTCTTTAAATAAACTAGAACAAGTAAAAATTGAACTTGAAGATAGATTTGGAAAAGTTTCCGAAACATTAATAATTTATATGTATGAGGAATGGTTTGAAAAACTTGCCAAGAAGTATGAAATAATAAATGTTAAACAAAACCGTAATTCAATCGAACTTTATTTTAGTAAAAATATATCATCACTGATTGATGGAGAAAAGCTTTTTGTAGATGCTTTTAACATTTCTTCTATGTTTAGATTTATGGTTAAAAACGATTTATTGGTTATTATCTTGGATACTATAAAACTGGATAAACACTACATATATTATTTAACTGAGCTTGTTGATAAGATTGAATTAAAAAATACTTTTTAGTTTAGATTAATATATTTTTAAGCATTGGTTTGGTTGAATACATAAATGTAATTTGACATAGTTTACATTTTTTGCTATTATATACATATAAAAGTAAGGGATGATATTATGGATCAGGATATAATTTCTATGTTTAAAGAAAAAAATAAGTCAATATTGATTCAAAATTTAAAATTTGATACTGAACGTAATGTTGATTCTCTGATTTCAACATTAAACAATATTATAGTTAATGATTTTGAAATTGCTAAACGAAATATTAAATTAATTTTTGATGATTATGGTAAAAATCAATTTGAATTTAAGATTGATGAATTACTTTCAAATATACAAAATAAAAGCTATAATGTAGTTGAGGAACTTATCAATTTAAAAAGAAATTCAATATTAAATGATTTGGAATCATTAAGTTTTGAAGAAGAAGAAATGAACAATTACTATGCATTAATTGATAATACTACTAAAGTACTTCAGGAAAAATTATGTGATAATTTATTTGATGATATTAAAATCTATGCAAATAAGGAGCTTTCTAAATTTATTAATAAAAAAGATGATGCTGATAATGTGATGCAAAATAGAATTGTTGATTATATTAATATTCGTTTGTTTAAAAAGCTAGAAGATAAAATTTTGTCTTCTATTCGAATACGTGATAATAATTTGATTAATAAGGGTAAAGAAAGCTATGATAAATATCAAGAAATAAATAAAAAGACAACACAAGTTTGATTAATAATAAAAAATGTAATATTTAATGTCAGGTTGATGAAAATTACATTTTTTTTGTATAAAAATATTATAAATGCAAAAAATATTAAGTAGAAAGTGAGGTTTATAAATGAAAGCAACTGGTGTTGTAAGACGAATTGATGATCTTGGTAGAATCGTTATTCCAAAAGAATTAAGAAGAACATTAAAAATTCGAGATGGTGAGTATTTGGAAATTTATGTTGAAGATGAGAATGTTATACTAAAAAGGTATTCTTCTTTTTCTGATATTAAAAATGTTTGTGATAGAATTGTGTCATCTATAAATCTTGATGATAAGATAATAGTAATCATTGATACAGAAAAGGTTGTATCTTCAAATAGTAGTGTATTAATAGATAAAAAATTGTCTGATTATTGTAAAAATTTGCTTGATAAAAGGGAGACTATTATTCAAAATAATAATGAAGTTACAGAACTTTTAGATTTAGAAGTATTTAAACAAAATTATATTCTTTTTCCAATGATATCTAATTCAGATGTTTTAGGTGGAGTAATTATTTTTTCTAAAAATTCAGAAATTAATGAAATGGATAGAAAAATAGGTGACATTGTCAATAATTTTTTGATTAAAAATGTTGAATAATTTAAATTTGTATGATATAATTGCAAGTATATTTAGATGTAGTGAAGGAAAGAGTAAAACATTGTTATTAAAGAGAGTATGTAGATTGGTGAGAACATATATAATTAGTGTTTTATAGATGGTTCTGGATACATGTTTATCGATATGTAGGTAAATACGTTGTTTGCGTTAAAAATTTGAGTGTGCAATTTTTTTGCAAAATAAGGTGGTACCGCGATATATTCGTCCTTAAGTGATGTATATATCATTTTTTTTTGAAAGGAGATAAGAATATGGAAAAGTATTATATTACAACAGCAATTGCCTATACGTCATCTAAGCCTCATATAGGAAATACATATGAAGCAATTTTAGCTGATAGTATAGCAAGATATAAAAGATTAAGAGGATATGATGTTTATTTTCAAACTGGAACTGATGAACATGGAGAGAAAATAGCACAAAATGCATCCCTTGCAGGTTTAACTCCTCAAGAATATGTTGATAATGTTCAAAGAGAAATACAGGAAATATGGGATTTAATGAATATTAGTTATGATAAATTTGTAAGAACTTCAGATAATAATCATAAGAAGGTTGTTCAAAAAATATTTAAAAAACTATTTGATCAGGGAGATATTTATAAAGGGAAATATGAGGGGCTTTATTGTACTCCTTGTGAATCATTTATTACTGAAAGTCAATTAGTTGATGGAAAGTGTCCTGATTGTGGTAGAGATGTGCATTTAGCTAGTGAAGAAGCATATTTTTTTAAATTATCTAAATATCAAAAACGATTAGAGGAATATATTTTAAATCATCCTGAATTTATTCAACCAGAGTCAAGAAAAAATGAGATGATTAATAATTTTTTAAAGCCAGGTTTGCAGGATTTGTGTGTATCTAGGACATCTTTTGATTGGGGTATTAAAGTTGATTTTGACCCTGAACATGTTGTTTATGTTTGGCTTGATGCACTTACTAATTATATTACTAATATTGGTTATGATGTTAATAATACAACATCAGAATTTAAAAAATATTGGCCTGCAGATTTGCATTTAGTTGGTAAGGATATTATTAGATTTCATACGATTTATTGGCCAATATTTCTTATGGCGTTAGATTTACCTCTTCCTAAACAAGTTTTTGGACATCCATGGCTTTTATTTGGTAAGAATCAAGAAAAAATGAGTAAATCTCGTGGAAATGTTATTTACGCAGATGATTTAGTACGTCAGTTTGGAGTTGATGCAATAAGATATTATGTTTTACATGAAATTCCATTTAGCAATGATGGTACTATTACATATGAATTATTGATAGAGAGAATTAATAGTGATTTAGTAAATATATTGGGAAATTTAGTTAATAGAACTATTAGTATGGTAAATAAATATTTTAATAGAGAAATTACTAATAAGGGGGTTTATTCTGATGTTGATGCATCGTTAATTTCAGAAATTAATAATTTGGATGAAAAGATTGAGGAAAAAATGTCAAAATTGGAAATAGGTGCTTCGATAGATGCTATTTTTGATGTTTTAAGGAAGAGTAATAAATATATAGATGAAACTATGCCTTGGGTTCTTGCTAAAGACGAAAATAAACGAGATCAATTGGAATCAGTATTATTTAATTTGTTAGAATCAATACGTGTTTGTGCTATATTTTTGAAGCCATTTTTGCCTGATACTTCAGATAATATTTTGTTTCAAATTAATAATTTTGATGAATCACTTCGATATAATCAAAACAATCATTATTTAGTTTTAAATCCTTCTATTTTATTTTATAGAATTGATAAGGAAAAGAAACTTGCTGAGTTAGAAAATAAAAACTAATTATTTTGGGTATAGTTATGTATAAATTGTAAGTTTGTCAGCTATATCTTTTTTTGTTATAATTTAGTTGGTGATGTTTTATGTTTATAGATACACATTTGCATTTAAGCCGTAATTATGGTGAAAATCCTGTTAAATTTGTTAAAAATGCAGTACTTAATAATGTAAAAGTAATGATTGTTAGTTTTTGTGATAAGGATTCAATTATAGAAAGTGGCAAATTGGAATTAAATTTTCCAGGTGTATATTATTCTTTTGGTTTTCATCCTGATGTAGCTTCTATTATTGAAAATGATGATATTGATTTTTTAGTTAAAATGATTAATGATAATGAAAAAGTTGTTTCTATAGGGGAAATTGGTTTAGATTATTATTATAAAAAGGAAAATAGATTAGATCAAATTAAATTATTTGAAAGGCAGTTAAAGATTGCTGAAGAAATGAATTTACCAGTAGTTATTCATTCACGTGATGCAGCATGTGATACATACGATATTTTAAGTAAGTATAATATTTCTGGTGTTATTCATTGTTTTAGTGGAAGCTTAGAAATGGCAATGAAATATATTAAACTTGGTTTTTACATTGGAATTGGTGGGGTAGTTACTTTTAAAAATAGTAAACTTCAAGATGTAGTTAAAAATATTCCACTTACTAGTATAGTTTTAGAAACAGATAGTCCTTATTTAGCTCCTGATCCATATCGTGGTACTACTAATGAATCAAAAAATATTCCTATAATAGCAAAAAAAATTGCTGAATTGAAGGGTGTCTCTGTTGAAGAAGTGATGAATATTACTTCGAAAAATGCTATTAGCTTATTTGACTTACATTTATAATTATGTTATAGTGTTGTAAAATAATAGAGGTGAGTTTAATGAAAAAATTAACTTCTATCTTGGTTTCAAGGATTGTCTTTATTTTATTTGTCTTGGTGTTACTTTTAATTATTGCAAATGGTAACAAACACTATAGTAATCGTGTCAGTAATATAAACAGTACAAAATCATTAGAAGCTTTTCGAATTATTAGTAAATATAAAATAATAGAAAAAAAACAGTCAATCTATGTTAATAATATGTCTGAGGTAAAATTATATGGACCTAAGGGACCTGTTGTTTTTTCTGGAGAGATGACTGGATATGGAGCTAATTGTCATGGATGCAATGGTACAGTTAGTTGCCCTCCACGACCTAATATTACTGAATCCGTAATGTTTAATGATTCTTTTTATGGTAGTGTTCATATCCTAGCAGCAGATTCTACTATTCCTTGTGGAAGTATAATAAAAATCACTAATGTAAGTTTTTCACCTGATGCAATTTATGGAATTGTTTTAGATAGAGGTGGCTCAGTTAAAGGTAATATAGTTGATTTTCTTGTTGAACATGAATCTTATGCTGCATCAAATATAGGTAGGCAGGTAAATGTATCTTTTGAGATTCTTAGATGGGGTTGGTGAATCTCATTTTTCATTTTTTACATTATCTTTTTTTTAAAATATTGCTTTTATAGGTTTTATTATGATAATATTATTATAATAGTAAGGAGGCTACAAGGATGAATAGTAAGTCTAGTGAAAAAATTATTATTTCTATATTTATTGTTTTAGGATTGATTTTGTCTGTTGTTGGTATTAGTTTTGCATTTTTTGCTTATTCTAAAGAGGGAAAGGTAGAAAATACTATTCATTCTGGTACCTTGATATTAAATTTTAATGAACATACAAATGGTATAAGGCTTCAAAATGCTTTTCCAATTTCTGATACAGATGCATTAAGTGCAATTGATGTCAATAGTTATTTTGATTTTTCAGTTGATTATACTATTGTTGGACAAACGTCTCTTACATATGAAGTTGATATTGTAGATATTACTGATAATAGTTTAATACAATCTGGTATTACTAAATTAGATAGTAAAAATTTAAAAATTGCTTTACTTGACAATAGTACAAAAAATACTATTTTAGGTCCTAGTTATTTTAGTGATGTTAAGAAAGTAGTTTCTGGAAATGGAAAAGAAGGTTATAAGTTATACGAAAAGGTTGTTACAACTACTGGTTCTGATCAATATCGTTTGTATATGTGGATTCCAGAAATTGATGCATCAGGTAATAAAGTATCAATGATAGATATTTTTAGTCAAACTGAAAAAAATGAGGATGGTAGTTTTGTTTTACTTCAAAAAGGAATCAGTAATCAAACTTTTTCTGTTAAGATAAATATTCAAGCTTTAGATACAGCATCACTCGTTAATAATAATAAATAGGAGGTAATGGATATGGATGATAATAAATACAATTCTCAAGAGGTAGTTTATGTAAATAATGATTCTTATGACGATGATTCAAAAGAAAAAAGACGAAGAAGGATTTTAATTATTTTGTTTTTGTTATTTTTAATTTTATTTTTGTTTTTAATAATTTTTGGTGTTAAAACTGGTGATTTGGTTAATAAAAATAATCCATATCATCCTGGTGGAAACTTAAATCCAACAGCAAGTCCAACAATTTCACCAATGCCTACAGAAACAATAACGCCAAGTCCAACAATTTCACCAACACCTACAGAAACAACAACGCCTAGTCCAACAGTTTCTCCGACACCTACTAAACCAACTCAAACGCCGACACCAAGTCCATCACCATCTCCAGATGATAATTTAGTTAAATTTTATTATAGTGATACTGCTGGTGTAGGAAATGGTATTTCAATTGTTAATGCTGTACCAACGGATGATACTGTTGGAAAACTATTGATAGGTGATAGATATTATTTTGATTTTAATGTTTCTGCTACAACTAATAAGAGACCAATTACATATACAATTATAGCTACTAAAGATAATGGAAGTACACTTAGTGATAGTAATTTAAAAGTTTATTTGACAAAAGTAAGTGGTGCTAATGAAATACCTTTAGATAGTACTTTTATTGACGATAAAGTTAAGACATATAATCAATATAGCAATTTCAGATATGATTATATAAGTGGTAAAGCATTGCATAAAGAGACAATTTTGCAAAATACTAAAAATTATAAAGAATTTTACAGACTTAGAATTTGGGTTAGTGATAACGCTGTTAATTGGGAAAATAAAGATTATTCGTTAAAGATAAATGTTTATGCTGTTGAAAGTTAGTGGTGATAAACGTGGAAAATAGAGAAAATAGTAGATATTGTAATAAAGAAATGGTAATGTTTGTTGTTTTAACATTTTCATTATTAGTATTAGTTTTAGGAACTTCTTTGGCAATTTTTACTTATTTAGGAAAAGGTAAAACAAGTAATTCATTAAAAACAGGTTCACTAACTTTTGCTTATTCTGATTCAGTAGGGGGTTCTAATGGAATATATATTGATAATGCTAGACCTATTAGTGATGAAGAAGGTAAAAATCTTTCAGGAAATAGAGAGTACTTTGATTTTGTAATTACTGCTACTACATCTTATTCACCTATCAGTTATGAGGTAATTGCTACAAAAGGGGACATTAGTACCTTAAAAGATAGTGATATAAAATTATATTTAACTGTTGTAAATGGAAGTAGTGAAGTTGATACTCCAATCACTTCAAATAATGGAGTAGTAACATTATTTAGTGAATTACACGATACCAAAAATAATGACTTTACTGGTAAATCTATTTATTTTGAAACAATTGAACCATCTAATAACACCTATAATAAAAGATTTAGATTAAGAATGTGGATAGATAATAAATTATATGATGAAGCATATTTATTGGATAAAGTTTTTTCTGTTCGTGTTAATGTTAGTGCATCTAATTAGTAAAATACCTGTAATATTGCAGGTATTTTTGTATATAAAATTTACTTGAATAAAAAAATGTGATATTATAATGTTAGATATTATAAGAGGATAGGTGATTATATTTGAAAAAGAGCATAAAAAAAGCATTTAGTATTTTATCAACTATCTTTTTTCATTCCATTTTGGTTTTAACTTCTATTATTGTTTTAGCTGTTATTGCTTATTTTATTGATCAAGGTATTGGAAAGAAAAATGGGTTAACAAGAGCACCTTTATTTGGAGCTTATATTATAATAACAGGTAGTATGGAACCAAATATTATGATAGATGATGCTGTTGTTACTATGAGAAGAAGTAAGGAAGATATTAAAGTTAATGATGTAATCACATTTGTTTCTCAAAATCCAAATCATAATGGTGTTACAATTACACATCGTGTTGTCGGTATTGTTAAACTTGACAATGGTAAAGTTAGTTATCGTACTAAAGGTGATCATAATTCAATTCCAGATTCATCATTAGTTGAATATGATAATATTTTAGGAAAGGTTTTATTTAAAATTCCTAAGATTGGCTATTTGCAAACAATTATAAAAAATTATAAGTTATTGGTATTAATTGTTATACCTTGTATGCTTATTATTTTTTCAGATATTTTTAAAGGTTTAAAGCGTAAACTTGATGAGGATGAAAATGATAATAGTGATAAGACTAAAATGGATGATATTAGTACCTGTGATTCTAATGTTAATGCTAGTATTAATAATTTTTCAGATGAAAGTCAGGTGATTTAAATGAAAAAATTTTTAAAACAATATTTTTCTATTATTAATTATTCTATTATGGGAATAGTTTTTGGATATGCATTTTTTTATTTGTTTATTAATATGTACCATTATCAGGATATTAGAAGAGTATATAATACAACAGTTAAGGATGAAATGTTAGTTAAAAAGGTTGATTCCAGGTTAAAATTAATTGAGAATAATATTAACAGTTTTGATGTTAATAAATATCATGGTCAATTAGATGCTTCGAGGTTGAATCTTGTATCGGCTAATTTAAAAACTTGTATTAAATATTATAATAATTCTACATATAATGATTTGAAGAAAAAGAAAAGTATAAGTATAATAGATGTATATAATCTAAGGGAAGCATATGAAAATGAAGTTTTAAATGGTTGCATTGTTAAGAATTTATATTGGGTTTCTGCAATTGAAAAAACTGATTTTACATCATTAAAATCTAATGCTGTTTTACTTTCTTATTATTTTAAGGATATCTTAGCAACTACTAATTATTTAAAAAAGGATTTATTGAATAATACATCATATAGTTTTTCTACAGAAATTTTTAGTAAAGAAATAAAGAATGCATCAAAAGAAGGCTTTTATGAGGTTATGAATGCTTATAACAGTAGTTTAAATATAGTTGAATATATTTCAAATTGGTTAAAAGATGAAGCAGAGGCTGGTGTTTTGAATGACTAAGATAATTAATGTTTTTTTACTTGTAATGAAGGTAATATTTCTTTTAATTAGTTTTGTTATTACATTTAATATTGTTCTTAGAATGTATGATAGATTAGATAAGAATTATATTGAATCTATTTCTGTATTTTTACCATATTTTTCTTTATTTTTGGTATTTGCTATTAATCTTGTTTTTAAACAAAGTCAGGTTAATAATTGTTTATTTTATAATGTTACATGTTGTTTAGTACTTTGTATGCTAATTTTTTGTGGATATAGGGCTATGTATGACGAGTATATGTTGCTTTATATTAGACTTGGAAATTATCATATAAATTTTAATTATTATGCTGATATGATTGCTCCATTACAAGTTATGTTGTATTTACTTACATTTTCCAATTTTATTTTAATGTTTACTGGAAAAAAAGAAGCACAAAAGGTAATAGCTAAAAAGATAGATTAATAATTGTTGAAGATGAGTTTTCATCTTTTTCTTTTTTTGTTTTTATGATATAATCTACTTGCAAAAAGGGAGTGGAATTATGGATTTGGTAAACTTCAAATTTAAAAAAAATTATGGTCAAAATTTTTTAAGAGAGCAAAGTATAGTTCAAAAAATTGTCGATAATGCTGATATTTCTGATAATTCTTTAGTTATTGAAATAGGTCCTGGTTCAGGAATGCTTACAAAAGCACTTGTTAAAAAAGCAAAGAATGTTATTTGTTATGAGATTGATAAAACTTTGAAGGTAATTTTGGATGAAGAATTAAAGAATTTTGACAATGTTACGGTTATTTATGATGATTTTTTAAATCGAAATGTAGCAGATGATATAACAGAATACGATTACGATAAAATATATGTTGTTAGCAACTTACCATATTATATAACTACTCCTATAATTAATAAGATAATTAATGAAAAAATTGATGTTTACAAGATAGTTGTTATGGTTCAGAAAGAAGTTGGTGATCGATTTGCTGCTAAAGTAGGTAGTAAAGAATATAATTCATTAACTGTTTTTTTGAATTATTACTTCGATATAAGAAAGCTCTTTATTGTTAGTAAGAACTGTTTTATACCAAAACCTAATGTTGATAGTATTGTAGTTTCTCTTACTAAAAAAACAACTCTTTTAAATGTTGATGATTTAGATTTATTTTTTAAGTTAGTAAGAGATAGTTTTAAGTTTAAGAGAAAAACGCTAAGAAATAATTTAAAGGATTACGATTTATCGAAGGTAGAGAAAGTTTTAGAAAAGTATGATTTAGATTTAAATGTTCGTGCTGAAAATTTGGATATAAAGATATTTGTTGATATTAGTAATATTTTATAATTTGAATATTTTTTATGATGATAACATAGTATGTAAGGGGTGATACTATGTTTTTTAATGAGGGAGATATTGTTAGTAGAAATTCATATTCTAATGATACGTTATTTAAAATTGTCAGAATTGATGGAGATATTGCATTTTTAAGAGGTTTAGATGTTAGATTATATGCAGATAGTAGATTAGATGATTTGAAGATAGAGCATGGTTCTTTGAATGAAGATGCTTCATTTTTAGAAAGAGTATCAGATTCATTTTCTTTGGATCGAAGTGAATATTTTTATTTGCCGGGGAAAGTTTTACATATTGAT
>CANORV010000023.1 GCA_947569245.1 uncultured Mycoplasmatota bacterium
TCACCAATTATTCATTTTTAAAACAGGGACATTTTTAAAAATTTTTCACAAAAAAATATCAAAAATATATAAATATTCTTGCAATAGTAAAAAAAATAATGTAATATAAATATATACCATAGAAAGACTTCGGGGATATTAGAAATACAATTAATAGGGAGAGTAAAAAAATGGAAGAACAAGGAAGTAAAAAGAAATACTTACTACCATTATTAGTATTAACGGGACTTATTTTAGTAGTAGGGGGAAGTTATGCCTTATGGCAAATAACTTTACAACAAACAGATACAAATATTATTACAACAGGATGTTTCAAGGTTGATTTTAAAGATGCCAATCCAATTAATTTACAAGAGGCATTACCGATAACAGATGATGAAGGAAAGATACTTTTACCATATGAAGTTACTTTGACAAATACTTGTGCAAGTTATGCTACATACCAAGTAAATATGGAAGTATTAAATACTACTACTTTCAATAGACATGAATTTATCAAAGTTAATTTTGAAGATAGAACACCAGTTGTTTTAACATCTAAAACTGAAGCAGCACCTACCATAGCAAATGCCATCAAAGCTTATAGAATCGAATCTGGATTTTTAAATCCAAATGAAGAAAAAACTTTGAAATTAAGATTATGGATTAGTGATGATGCTCCAGTTAGTGAAGAAATTATGAATAAACTATTCGAAAGTAAAGTAACAATCATTACAAGTTATCATAATGAAGCTCCAACATATGAAGAAAGAGTTAATACTTGTAAAGAAGACGGTTATACTGAAGAATTCTGTACTACAGATAATGCACAGTATCAATAATTGACAAAAGTACTGATATTTGAACTGAACCTCGTTTTTTGAACAAAATAGAAACGAGGTTTTTATATGAATAAATAATAGGAATATATTTCAAAAATAAAAAGGGTGTAAATATTGATATATAAAGTTATTAAAGACATTTAAGAACTTATAAAAAGATACTCAAAAAATAAAAAGTACTACTAAAAAAAATAAAATATTATCAAAAATTAACATCAATTTAAAAAAATACTTAATTTACATATATAAAATAATTTGTTATAGTCTAAATAGCCAAGAAAATTTTATCTTAGAAAATTGACTATACATAATATTATAACCAAAAAATATTTTAAATTATAATTAATTATCGGCTTTTATTTTGTGAAAACTATTCTAATGTGATAAAATAAAATTGGTGATACAAATGAATGAAGTAGATTTGAAAAAATATGAAAATGACTTATATCAAAAGAATATAAAATATATAGCAGGGGTAGATGAAGTAGGAAGAGGACCATTAGTTGGTCCAGTCGTAACAGCATGCGTCATTTTACCAAAAGACTTTCATTTAGAAGGTCTTACTGATTCCAAAAAGCTAACAGCCAAAAAACGTGATCTTTTTTTTGACTATATTAAAGAACACGCATTAAGTATTGGAATTGGTATAATTGATGAGAGAAAAATAGATGAAGTAAATATCTATGAAGCAACTAAACTTGCTATGTATCAAGCTATTGATAACTGTAAAATAAAGCCAGAACACATTTTAATTGATGCCATGAAATTAGAAAAATTAACAATACCATCAACATCTATTATTAAAGGAGATGCAAAAAGTATTTCAATTGCAGCAGCTAGTGTTATTGCCAAAGTAACAAGAGATAGAATGCTAGATGAATTAGATCAAAAGTATCCAATGTATGATTTTAAAAATAATAAAGGTTATCCAACTAAAAAACATCTTGCTGCTATTAAAAAATATGGAATTATAAATGAACACAGAAAAACATTTTCTCCCGTAAAAAACTATATAGAAGAAAATAAGATACATAGCAATTAAAATAAAAAAAATTTTTACAACTTAATTTATAAAACGACAAAGTAATAAATGATACTTAAACTAGTTTAATATCAAACGAAAATTAAGAAGAAATAAATAATATACTTCATAAACAAAAAAAGAAAACTCTTTAATAAAAAGATTAGTAAAAGTAAATTCATAAAAACAATTTAACCGATATTTTAAAATGTAAAACTTTGTATAAAAACAAACAAATTGTAAAAAAGTAATCATATAATGTATTAAAAAAAATTGACAAAATAAAGGTTTATGTGTATAAATGATAAAGAAAGGAATAATAAAATATGCAGAAACATTTAGTAATTGTTGAGTCTCCTAGCAAGAGTAAAACAATAGAAAAATATTTAGGTAGTTCTTATAAAGTAGTCTCATCAAAGGGACATATTAGAGATTTATCAACAACCGGAAAATTTGGACTTGGTGTAGATGTTGACAACAATTTTGAAGCAAATTATATTCCAATATCCACTAAGAAAAGCTTAATAAAAGATTTAAAAAAAGATGTAAAAGAAGCTGATACTATCTATCTTGCAACTGACCCCGATCGTGAGGGAGAAGCAATTTCATGGCATTTAAAAGATGCTTTAGGGATAAAAGATGAAAACTATGAAAGAGTCTTGTTCCATGAAATAACAAAAGATAAAGTAATAGAAGCTTTTAAAAGTCCTAGAAAAATAGATTATAACTTAGTAAAAAGTCAAGAAACTAGAAGGATTTTAGATAGAATTATTGGTTTTAGACTATCAAAGCTTATGCAAAGTAAAACAGGAGGAAAATCAGCAGGACGTGTTCAAAGTGTAGCTTTAAAACTAATTGTTGATAGAGAAAGAGAAATAAATGCTTTTAACAAAGAGGAATATTGGACAATTACGGCTAACTTTAAAGAATTCGATTCAGAACTTTTTAATTATAATAATAAAAAAATAGAACTAAAAAATGAAGCAGATGCCGATAATGTTTTAAGTTCTTTAACTGATGAATATCAAGTAGTAAGTGTAACTAAAAAAGAAAAAGCTAAAAAAAGCAAATTTCCATTTATTACTAGTACTCTTCAACAAGAGGCATCAACCAAACTTGGATTTTCTTCTAAAAAAACAATGCAAATAGCCCAAAAACTATACGAAGGAATTGACATAAAAACCGAAATAGTTGGTCTTATTACATATATGAGAACAGACTCTATTCGTCTATCCGATGAGTATGTAAAAAGTGCTTATAAATATATTGATACTAAATATGGTAAAGAATATGTAGGACATATTAAAACTACTAAAAAGCAAGATAACGTTCAAGACGCTCATGAAGCAATTAGACCTACTAGTATTAATAGAACACCTGAAGAAATGAAAGAATTTTTATCACCAGATGAATATAAATTATATCGATTAATATATTATAGAACTCTTGCATCTTTAATGGCCGATAGTAAAGTTCTTCAAACAACAATCGTTTTTGATAATAACAATTACCAATTTAAAACAACAGGACAAATAATGTTATTCGATGGATACTTTAAGATATATAAAGACTATGAAGAAAAGTCTGATAAAATTTTACCAGAAATTAAAGAACAGGATATTCTTAAAACTAAGGATGTTACTAAAAAACAACACTTTACAGAACCACCTAGTCGATACACAGAAGCTAAATTAATTAAAGAAATGGAAGAGTTAGGAATTGGTAGACCATCTACTTATGCTAAAGTTATTGATACTATTAAAGAACGTGATTATGTCATAATGGAAGATAAAAAATTTAAACCAACAGAAATAGGTATAACAACAACAGACAAACTGCAAGAATTTTTTAGTAATCTTATTAATGTTGAATACACAAGTAAAATGGAAGATGATTTAGATAAAATAGCAAGTGATGAAATAGACAATATCAAAATACTAAGGGACTTTTATGGTGAATTTGAACCGCTTGTTGAAAAGGCATTTAAAGATATGGAAAAACAACAGCCAGAGGAAACAGGAGAAAACTGTCCAGAATGTGGTAGCCCACTTGTTATTAGAAAAGGTAGATATGGATCCTTTGTAGCATGCAGCAATTATCCTGAATGTAAATATATCAAAAAAGAAGAAGCAGAAAAAGAAGTTAAAGAAATATGTGATTGCTTAAAATGTGGTGGAAAGATAGTTGAAAGAAAAACTAAAAAAGGAAAACTCTTCTATGGTTGCAATAACTATCCTAAATGTAAAGAAGCCTATTGGGATATTCCTCTTGGACAAAGTTGCCCAGAGTGTAAAAGTATGTTAGTTACTAAAAATAATATAGTAAAATGTAGTAACCAAGAGTGTAATTATAAAGTAGAAGAATAAATATTTAAGGTGGTAAAAATGAAAGCATTAAATGATTCTTATGAATTAGTAACATCAAAGAATGTAAAAGGAATATTTGAAAATGAAAAAGTTATTTATCGAGGATCCTTATTAGAAATCGATGAATTAACATGCAGTTATCAGAGCCAAAAGGCATTAATTATAGCTACCAGAAAAAAAGATAATACATTAAACAACTGTATTTCAATAAGACACTTTAGTGAAAATGATAAAAAGTTTTTTTACTTACCATGTCTCATCAATCAATTAGAAATGATTGATACAATAGGTAATACATATAAAGAAAAAACTAAAATAAATACAAAATATATAACAACAGATTTTATTGATCAAAAGGATTCCTTCTTTCAAAGTAAAAAAAACGAACTATATCAGTTTCTTAATGATCAAAAAGAAGAATTTTATAATGAAGTTTTATCTAAAAAGATAACAGGTAATTTAAAACATCTTGCATCAAAGTATTTAAATAGTAAAAATACTTATATGGTAGCAGAAGAAGATTATCATGATTTCTTAAAGATTCAAACCAGCTTAAATAAAGAATTTTCAAAATATCTAGTATTTAGAAGTTATTTAATATCATTAGAAAAATTTAAAACGGCAAAAGAAAGTTTTTCTTATTTAAAAACATCATCAGGACAGGTAGCAATAAATAAAAGTTTTAGTCCCTTAAAACAATACAAAATAAATAAAACACCAAGCATTCCTCAACCATCATACCAAATAATAAGTGATGATGATGAAAAGGAAGAATTCTTATCTTTAGAAGAGATAGAACAATCAGTTGGAGAAGAAAACTGTATGAAGGGATATAAAACTAATGGAAAAAAATAGATATATAGATTTATATATTAGGTATTTAAACATTGAAAGAAACTACTCTGAAAAAACAATTATTAGCTATGAAAGAGACTTATGGGAGTTTTTTGACTATTGCAAAAAAGAACAAATAAATTTTATAAAACCTACTTATGATGATGCTAGATTTTATATAATGTATTTAAAAGATAAAAGAAATAACTCTAGTAGTAGTATCTCAAGAAAAATTTCCTCTCTTAGAGGTTTTTATAGATATTTAATCGAACAAGAAATAATTGAATCAGATGTTTTCTATCTTCTTACACTTCCTAAAAAAGAAAAGAAGCTTCCTAAGTTTTTTTCCTACAACGAGTTAGAGCAATTATTCGTCGTGCCAGATTTAAATACACCTTTAGGTCAAAGAGACTCCCTTATCCTAGAAATGCTTTACGCAACAGGAGTACGTGTCAGTGAATTAGTAAATATCAAAGTATCCGATATTACGATGAGTGATAATAGCATCAAGGTTTTAGGAAAAGGTAATAAAGAGAGAATAGTTTATTTTAAAAACGTTTGTAAAAAAAGATTAGAACTTTATTTAAATGACGGATATAATAAATTAAATAAAAGTGCAAGTAAATATCTATTTTTAAATAAAGATGGAAGAAAGATAACGACTAGAGGAATAGAATATATTTTGGATAAAATAATTAAAGAAACATCTATAAAAAAGAATATTTCTCCTCATATGTTAAGACATTCATTTGCTACACATCTTTTAAATGAAGGATGCAATCTAACTAGTGTTCAAGAACTATTAGGACATGAAAGTCTAACTGCCACAAGTATTTATACCCATGTAACAAATGATAGATTAAAAGAAGTTTATTACAGTACTCATCCAAGGGCCAAAAAAGGAAAGTCTTCTTAAAATAGGACGACATTATGATGTAATATTTAAACCAAATAAATAGATAATATATACTTTATTTATTATCAAATTAAAATATTAATATATATTGCAAGTGTCAAGATAAGTAATATTAATTGTCGTATTACTTATTTTTTGTTATACTTTAAACTAGGAGATGATAGTAATGAAGTATGTATATTCCTTTAAAGAAGGTAATAAAGATATGAAAGAAATTCTTGGTGGAAAGGGTGCCAATCTTGCAGAAATGACAAGTATTGGACTTCCTGTTCCCCAAGGTTTTACTGTAACTACAGAAGCCTGTTGTAAATATTATGAAGATGATGAGGTATTAAGTAGTGATATTATAAACCAAATAGATGAAAAGTTAAAAGAACTAGAAAGAATTAGTGGTAAAGTTTTTGGAGGCAGAGAAAATCCACTCTTACTATCTGTTAGAAGTGGTGCAAGAATAAGTATGCCAGGAATGATGGATACAATACTAAATTTAGGGATAAATGATGAAATAGCAGAATCTTTTAGTAAAAAAATCAATAATGAAAGATTTGTTTATGATTCATATCGAAGATTTATTCAGATGTATGCTGATGTTGTCATGAACTTTCCTAAGAGTTCTTTTGAAGGATTATTTGATGAGGTAAAAAGAATAAAAAACATTGAAAATGATACAGATTTAACAACAGAAGATTTAAAAGAAATAATTGTTCTTTATAAAGAAGAATATTTTAAACTTGCTAAAAGTAAATTTCCAGAAGATGTTAAGGTTCAGTTAATCGAAGCTATCAAAGCGGTTTTTAGAAGTTGGAATAATAAAAGAGCAATTACTTATAGAAAATTAAATGATATTTCAAACGATTGGGGTACTGCGGTAAACATTCAAGAAATGGTTTATGGAAATAGTGGAGATAAAAGTGGAACAGGAGTAGCCTTTACAAGAAATCCATCAACAGGTGAAAAAAAATTATATGGAGAATATTTAATTAATGCTCAAGGAGAAGATGTTGTTGCAGGAATTAGAACACCACTTCCTATTGAAACACTTAAAGATACTATGGAGGAAGTTTATAATCAATTTGTTGAAATATGTAATATCTTGGAAGAACATTATAAAGATATGCAAGACATGGAGTTTACCATCGAAAATAAAAAACTATATATGCTTCAAACTAGAAGTGGAAAAAGAACTTGCAAAGCAGCAATAAAAATAGCAGTTGATATGGTAAATGAAAACATGATTACTAAAGAAGAAGCATTACTTAGAGTAAATCCAAAAGATTTAGATCAATTGCTACATGAAACATTTGATCAAGATAGCTTAAAAAGTGCTAAAGTAATAGCAGAGGGATTAAAAGCATCACCTGGAGCAGCAGTTGGAAAAATTTATTTTACTGCAAATGATGTTATTAAGGCACACGAAAAAGGAGAAAAAGATATAATCTTAGTTCGACTTGAAACATCACCTGAGGATATTGATGGAATGAATATTGCCCATGGTATTTTAACTGTACGTGGAGGAATGACCTCTCATGCTGCAGTTGTTGCCCGTGGTATGGGAAAATGTTGTGTATCTGGTTGTAGTTCTATTATCATAGATGAAATAAAAAAAGAGTTAATAACTCAAGATAAAACAGTCTATCATGAAGGAGACTATATAAGTTTAGATGGTTCAACTGGAAAAGTATATGGAACAAAGATAAAGACAGTAGCACCTGAAATAAGTGGAGACTTTGAAACATTTATGAAATATGCTGATGAATTTAGAAAACTTGGTGTAAGATGTAATGCAGATACTGTTAAAGATGCTATGGAAGCACGTAAATTTGGTTCTGAAGGAATTGGTCTTTGTCGTACTGAACATATGTTTTTTGATGAGACTAGAATTTTTAATTTTAGAAAGATGATCGTAGCTGATACGTTAGAAAAACGGAAAGAGGCATTAGAAGCCATTTTACCTTATCAAAGAGAAGATTTTGAAGGTTTATTTAGAGTAATGGATGGATACACTGTAACAATTCGTTTTCTTGATCCACCTTTACATGAGTTTTTGCCACATACCGATGAAGAAATAAGAAAACTTGCTAGTAGTTTAAATGTTAGTTTTGAATCTTTAAAAGCAAGAGTTTCATCTTTAAAAGAATTTAATCCGATGATGGGACATAGAGGTTGTAGACTTGCTATTACTTATCCAGAGATTGCAAGAATGCAAACAAGGGCTGTAATTGAGGCTATAATTAATGTAGCAAATGAAGGAATAAAAGTAATACCAGAGATTATGATTCCATTAATTGGAGATGTTAATGAACTTAAGTATGTAAAGAATATTGTCTGTACTGAAGCTGATAGTATTATTGAAAATAGTGGAAGTAATATAAAATATCATATTGGTACAATGATCGAAATTCCAAGAGCTATAATACTTGCTGATAAAATAGCAGAAGAAGCAGAGTTTTTCTCATTTGGAACTAATGATTTAACACAGCTAGGGTATGGATTTTCAAGAGATGATTCCTCTAAGTTCTTAAATGATTATTATGATAAGAAAATATTCGAGTTTGATCCATTTAGTAGAATTGACCAAGAAGGTATTGGTGAATTTATGAAAATGGCAGTAGAAAAGGCACGTAGTGTTAGAAGTGATATTAAACTTGGTATATGTGGTGAACATGGAGGTGAGCCATCTAGTGTTTGTTTCTGCCATGATATAGGTCTTACTTATGTATCTTGTAGCCCTTATCGTATACCAATTGCTCGTCTTGCTGCTGCTCAAGCTGCTATACGTGAGAATGTGAACAAATAGTCCACAGTAAAACAGCTTTAAGCCTTATAATTATTGAAAATAATGATGTTAAGATTAGTTTAGAAATTGATTTAATGATAAGTTAAAAAGTATATAAAAATAAATATTTGTATTTAAAATTAGACTAAGATTTCCAAATCTTGGTCTTTTTATACAATGGGAAAGCCATGTAAATCGATGATTAGTTTTATTACAGAACAAAAATATGAAAAAAATGTAGGAAAAAAGTGGTAAATTTCACATTTTTGTACCATATTTTTTCATATAATTAAATCTATAATTTGCTAGTTTTAATTCTTCTTATAAATATGATGATACATATTTTAGAATGATAATAAATCGGAACACATTTATCATAACTGCATTTAGAATAAATAGTATAAGGTGGATTAGAGATAGATAAATCATTCTACTCATCTTTTTGTTCAAATTCCAAAACATCTTAGATAGACAGTTCAAATTTAAATTTATATTTTGAAAAGACGTAAGAAACTGTTTCATCACTTAACTTAAATAGAAAATCAATAAAATTAAACATAAACAACAACCTTTCATGTAATTGGTGCAAGATAATTAATCTTAGAATTGCATTTAGGTTAAGACAATTAAAAATAGATTTTTTAAAATTTTCAAACTCTAATTGATAAATTTATACATACATATTTCTTTGCCATTATTGACATTTTTAATTTTATTATAGCACATCGAGATATATATTTTCAGTTTCCAGACAAACAATGATACTATCAAAAAAAATTATATCTTTTTTTTGGGGAAAAATAGTGTATAGTTATAATAAAATCATTTTTATTATAATGAATATAGCAATATGGAGGTTATTTATGAAAAACGAACAAGAATTTATTTTACAAGTAGAAGAGGCACAAGAGGAGCAAAAAAAACAGAAAATGGGTATGAAAAAGGCAGCACTAGTTTTTCTTTCACCAATTACGATTGGTACGTTAGCTTTTTTCTCAGGATCTAGTAATACACAATCAGGAGATAATCTTACAAGAAAAGAAACTGATCAAGGTTTTGCTAGTAATAGGGAAGATGCAAAGAAAGAATTAATGAGTAGAGGTTTATCATTGGAAGAAGCAGAAAAAATATTAGATGAAACAGATCAAAGTGTTATATTAGCTAATAAAGAGGCTAGAGAAAAAGCGGAAAGTGAAGCTGCTAAACTTCAGCAACAATATCAATCAACTTATAAAGAAGCATATCAATCAGCATTTAATTATTATAAAAAACATGGTAGTGAGGCTAGTGCACCTGCTGAAGAAGAACATTATATGAATTATAATGCTAATGGTGCTAAAGCTGATATATTAAACAAGACTTCTGAGTCAGGATATACAGATGGTAAAAATCATGGTATTGCAGAATATAAAACAAACCTTACGAAAGTACAAAATTTAGTAGAACAAATGGCAAATGTAGTTGATAATAGTTTTGATCTATCAAACCAAAATACAAATGAAAATTATACAGGAAGGAATAAATAATATGGAAAATAAAATTGCTAAAATTATTAATTTAAGTAATAATCAAAAGTATATGATTATGGATCAATGTAATTATGATAATAAATGTTATTTTTTTGTTAGTTTATTAGATGAAAATGGCAATTTAACTGAGAAATTTTCAATATTAGAAGAGATACATCAAGATAATAAAACGATTGTAACTATTGTTAAAGATCAACAATTGCTTGATTCTTTAACAAATTATTTTAAGAATAGAATAGAGAACGATATATAGTTTATTAAATTTTTTGTATTTTTTAAACAGAAAATCATTAAAGATTTGTTTATAATTTTAATGGTTATAGAATTATTGTATAAAAATAATTAGTAATTTAAATCACATATTTTAAGATATAAATAGTTTGATATTTATATTTTAAATTTTTATGTTATAATGATACTGGATGTAGAATAAATAATTCATCATCTAACTTTAAACTATATAATGTTTTATAAACTTGATTGTGTTAGTAGTAATTACAGTAAAGTTTAATTAACAAAAGTAGATTAGAGTATAAAAAATTTAATTATTGGAGGAAATTATGAAAAAATTTAAATTAGTTTTAATTGTTACAGCTTTAGTTTTTACGTCATGTTTATTAACTGGATGTGGTAAGGATAATAAGGATAAGGAAGATACAAATAATAATAAAGAAAAAACTGTTGCCCAAACTTTAGTTTCTCAGTTTGAAGATGAAATAAAAAAAGAAAAGGATATTGAAAAAGTTGCTAAAAAGCTTTCAGAAAATAAAGTATTAGAAATTCAATTAGATGTATCTACTGTAAAAAAAGGTGATTATGTTAGTGGATTTAAAACTGAAATTAAGGACTTTAATAGTTCAGTTGTAATTAGACCAATAATTGGTTCAATTCCATTTGTAGCATATATTTTTGAAGTTGATAATCCAGAAGAGTTTTCTAAAAATTTAAAAGAGAATGCAGATTTGAGATGGAATATTTGTACCGAAGCAGATAATATGGAAATATCTATAGTTGACAATTATGTATTCTTTATAATGTCACCTGAAAATTTCGAACAAGAGTAAAAATATGCAAAATAAAAAAACAATAATGGCATTTTCTGCTTTACTTATTTTAGTTTTTCATTTATGGATTAACGTAACTAATTTGTTAGTTGAAGAATACTTAAGACAGTTATGTGTTATTGGGGTAGATTTATTTTTCTTTGTATCAGCTTACTCGATTGAAAAAATAGAAAAGTATGAGTATAAAAATTTCGTTATTGGTAGATTTAATAAAATTTACTTAAAATTTATTGTATTTTCGATTATAGGATTATTGTATTTCGGTTGGAATATAAGTAGATTTATTAGAATTATTTTTGGAATAGAGTTATTTACAAAAGGTGGAGGATCATTTTTGTGGTTCTTACCTAGTATTATGTTAGTTTATTTAATATTGCCACTATATAAACAAATAGATAAAAGGTATCCTAAAATAGTTCCTGTGATAACAATTTTATTATATTTGCTTATTTCTATTATTGTTAGTTTATTTACTAATTATGAAAATTTATTTATTTTGACAAATAGAATACCAATTATTTTATTAGGATACTATTTTGCAAAGTATAATATTTTTACGTATTTAAATAGTAATAAAGCAAGATACTATATTAGTACTGTAATCATTTTAATACTTGGAATAGTAATTTCATATTTAGTTTATATCAATCATTTTAAAGTTACTTGGTTCAAAGAATTATTTTATATTTTATATATTCCATTAAATATAGGTTTAATTCTTTTATTAAATAAAACAAAAGAAAATAAATTAAGTAAATTAATTGGTTCTATAACTTTAGAATTATATGGAATTCAAATGATATTTGGATTTAAAATTATGTATGTAATATTTAAATATACAAATATTAAAATTCTTAGTAATATATTAGTAATCATAATTCTAATTATTATATCGATAGTTATACAATATATATTTAATTTAAAGGATAAAGCAATATTAAAATTTAATAAGTGATATGAATTTTTCTTTCTTTTTTATCTAAGAATATTTATAGTTTTGTTTTTTGTATATAAATAATAAATGTGTATTCGACAAAATTAGACCTAATATTTTACACAAATTAAACAAATAGTCTTTAAAAACTATTTGTTTTTTGATATAGTTATACTAGGAGGTAATAAAAATGTTCAAAAAGAAAAAAGAATCAAAATTTGGTAAAAAATTTAGAAAGATGACAAGCTTTTTAGAAGAAAAAGTAACTAAACTAACTAAAGTAGATTTTATTATCATTGGAATTTTTGTTTTATTCTATTCTGTTATTTCCTTTAACAATCTAGGAACATTGCAAAATCCCCAAACATTTTATCGATTTACTTATGTTGGTGAAGAAGTAGGAATCGAATTAGTTGGTGAATCAACTGAAGTATCTATGATAAGACACTTTACAGGTGATGATGATGGAAGTTACAAATTATATATTTCTGATGATGGTGATACTTTCTCAGAAATAGATCAAACATTAGAACAAGAATCTGTCTTTGCTTGGAAAGATACCTATATTTCAAAAAAATTTAAGTACTTAAAAATAGTATCAAATTGGGATAGTGGGTCATTAGGGGATATTCAATTATATGACGCATATGGAAATAAACTACAAACAAAAGCAAGTGATGATCAAAGTATTGTTATTAATGATGAACTAGATACAGTTCCAATAAGAATAAGCTATTTAAACTCTTCATACTTTGATGAAGTATATTTTGCAAGAACAGCCTATGAATATGCTAATGGATTAACAACAGAAGAATGGACTCATCCACCACTTGGAAAATTAATTCAGATGATTCCAATATTATTTTTAGGAATGAATACATTTGCATATCGTCTTATGGGAAATATTGCTGGAATATTAATGATACCAGTAATCTATATCTTTGCTAAGGATTTATTTAAAAAACGTAAATGGGCCATTTTAGCTGCTATTTTGATGACATTTGACTGTTTTCATTTTGCTCAAACAAGAATGGGAACAGTAGATAGTTTCTTAGTACTATTTATTATGCTATCAAGCTTATTTATGTATAGATATTGTTCATTAGAAGATGATGCACCACTTAAAAAGAAACTTATCAACTTAGGACTATCGGGAATATTTATCGGATGCAGTATTGCAACTAAATGGACAGGATTCTATGCAGGACTTGCCTTATGTATTGCATTCTTTACTCATTTTATAATTAGTAACATTAAAGGAAGAAAAAATCATAAAAAAGTAAAATTTGAAAAAGATGATTTAATCGTTATCTTATCATGTGTAGGTTTCTTCGTAATTATACCATTAGTAATATATATCCTATGTTATCTATTATTTCCAAATTTATATCCATATCATATCAATGGAATTTCTGATATTATAAAAGAAACAGGAGAAATGTATAAATATCACTCTACTTTGGATGCAACCCACGACTTTACTTCTAAGTGGTATACATGGCCATTAATGGTAAGACCAGTTTGGTATTACGTAGGTTACTTCAATGGAGATTTAAAAGGTACAATTACAGGTATTGGAAATCCAGCTATTTGGTGGTTTGGAATACTTGGAGCAATCTATGTTTTAATAGATACTATTAAAAATAGAAAAAAAGAAACTGCCTATATTCTTCTATTTATTTTATGTATGTGGCTTCCATATGCCTTTATTGGAAGAATTATGTTTATGTATCATTACTTTCCAGTACTTCCATTTATAATGCTAGCTAATGTAGCCTTAATAAAATGGATAACGGATAAGATAAATGATAATAGTATTTACTACTTTTATATTGGCGTTGTAATTTTATTCTTCATTTACTTTTTCCCAATTATAAGTGGTTCAATAGAAACAGCAAACTTTATTGACAAATTCAAGTGGTTCAAAAGTTGGTTTTTCTAAAAAAATGTAAATTTTTAGAAAAAAGGTGCCAAAAAGAAAGAATAGTCTTTAAAGATTATTCTCTTTTTGGTATAATTATAAATAGGTGATAAAGATGAAGAAAGTCTTATGTGTAGGACATGCTGCATACGATATCACATTACCAGTCGATAAGTTTTTAGAAGAAAACAAAAAGGTAAGAATAACAGAACAAGTAGAGTGTGGTGGTGGAGCCTCAGCTAATGCTGCCTATCTACTAGCAAAATGGGGTATGGATGTATCTTTTGCCGGAATCATTGGGGATGACTTATATGGCAGTAAAATTGAAAGTGAATTTCTTTCTATTGGATGTGATACAACATACTTAAAAAAATCAAAAAGCTTTGATACAACAGTTAGTTATATAATAGCTAATTCAAGTAATGGCAGTAGAACTATAATTGTAAAAAGAAGCAAAAACTTAGATGAATATTTTAAAACAGATGAAGATAACTTAGTTGATGAGATGAAAAGTGATATTATCTTAGTTGATGGTGAAGAATTAGAATTAAGTAAAAAGGTTCTCAAAAACAACAAAAATGCTATTAGCATTTTGGATGCTGGCAACTTAAAACCATCAATTGTCGAGCTTGGACACTTAGTTACATATCTAGTTTGTTCCCTTGATTTTGCTAATGAATATACTGGTAATGTAATAAATTTAAAAGATGCTAGAAGTATTATTCCAATATATGAAAAGCTAGTACAAGATTTTAAAACTAATGTAGTTATAACTTTAGGAAGTGCTGGTTCGTTTACTCAAATTAATAACAAATATGTATTAATACCATCACTTAAGGTAAAAGCAATAGATTCAACTGCCGCAGGAGATATCTTTCACGGAGCTTTTACTTACTTTATAGCAAATGGTTATAATCTAATAGATACCATAAGACTAGCTAATATTACAGGAGCCTTATCAGTAACTAAATTAGGTGGGAAAAATTCGATGCCTGATTTAGAAGAAGTACTTAGAATTGGTGGATTGGTTAGTGCTAAACAGTAATTTACCATCCATTGACTTACACGGTGAAACCAGAATAGTTGCTAGAATATTAGTTAATAACTTCATCAGAGATTCACTTATTTTAAAATATAAAAAAATAGCCGTTATTCACGGAAAAGGTACAAAAACCTTAAAAAATGAAGTTCATGATTTATTGAAACATCATAAAAATGTAGCTAAATACTATATAGATTTTATGAATGATGGATGTACAATCATAGAATTAAAATAAAATATTGACAAATCTTTTAGTTCGTGCTATAATATAGCCCGTAAACAAAAAGAGGGGGAGAAAATTATGTATACAGAAGAAAATGAAAAAAGAGGATTTCCATTAAGAGATTTCCTATTAAAATTAATTCTAATAATAGTTTTTGTTTTACTACTAGTATGGCTAGTGCCTTGGCCAAAAGCAGGGAATAATAGTAATAATAATGACTTTGCATCACTTAAGGCACAAATATTTAATTCAAATCTTCAAACAATGAAAGAGGCAGCTATTTCATATTTTACAACTGAAAGACTACCTGTCAATGTAGGAGATAAGAAAACATTAACATTACAAGAAATGTTAGACATGAAATTACTTGTTCCATTTGTTGATAAAGATGGAAAGAGTTGTGATGTTATAAATTCATATGTAACATTAGAAAAAGCTGAAAATGAATACATTATGAAAGTTAACTTAAAATGTTCTACTGAAGAAGATTACATTATTGTTCACTTAGGATGTTATTCATATTGTGATGGTGCAATTTGTGAAAAGAAAACTGAACCTACAGTTAAACCAACAGGAAATAAACCAAGACCAACTAACACAAATAGACCACAACCAACAAATAATCCAACTTTGAAACCAACTAATTCTCCATCACCAACACCTACGATTAATCCATCACCTACGAACAGTCCATCACCAACTAATTCTCCATCACCATCTCCAGATGTA
Organism: uncultured Mycoplasmatota bacterium; assembly: GCA_947569245.1. Taxonomy (GTDB): domain Bacteria; phylum Bacillota_I; class Bacilli_A; order RF39; family UBA660; genus CATKEA01. The sequence goes on from CANORV010000023.1 coordinate 16,177, forward strand.
AATAAGGAATATCAATACAAAAAATACAATAACACAGTATATTCTGCATGGACAGATTGGAAGACTTATACATATAAAGATAGTGATAATATCAAATTTGGTTCTACTGCTACTAAAGAAGTAGTTGATCTTGGACAAAAATATGTTCAAACAGGTACTAAAGCAGCAGAATATCAATACTATGCAATAAGCCGTATAGAAGAAGAAGTAGTTGATAAAGTAAATTATAGAGTATGTACAAATTGGAAATACATTGTAACAAGAAGTAATACTACTAGCGGAGGTTCTTCATCATCAATCAAAAGAGTAGTTTCTGATTGGCATGATACTGGAAAAACTTATGCTGGATATAATGTTCCAAATGATACTGAAACAACTCGTTGGGTATATGTAGGAATAGATTACAAAGTGTGTGGTAATACTTGTACAAACCATCCATATATTATATGGAAACAACAAACTAGAACATTACAAACAGTTTCAACAGGAACATCATCACTTCCAACACAAGGTTCAACAATAACAGATGTTACTGCTCAATGTACAAATTATGAAACTAGAAGTCTTGATGTAGTATTACAAAGAACAAGAACAAAAACATATAAAGAAAAAATAGCAGATGCAAAACCAATTTATGGTTATGTAAAATTCTACAAAGTAAGAGCTCGTCAAATAGTACAAGCTGGTTATACACAATATACATGGAGTAGTTATAACGATACTAAGTTATTATCTAACGGATACCAATATACTGGTAAAACTAGAAATAAATAGTAGAATAGAAAGAGGGAATCAATCATGGAAAATACAAACAAACGCAAAGAAATGATGGAAATATATTATCTAAAATCAAATAAAGATGCAGATATAGGTAATGTTTTAATCTTTAACAGTGATTATACTTATGATAACGTGTATGACGTTAAAGAAGATGAATTTATGGATTTTTTCGAAAGAAAAATAGCTCCATTAATTGATGAAGCTAGAAAAAATAATAAAGAGCCTATACAGGCAGCTGTATTAGATTATTCAAATCCAGAAATTAGAAGACGTGTTGCTTATGCTAAAGAAAAAGCTGATCAAAAGCGTGACTTAAAAATGCCTCAAGGTGTTTATACTAAAGAAAATACTTATAAAAATGACTCAGAAAAAGTAACACCTGATATTGAAAAAGAGGATAATAACAATCTTAAATATGGCATAGCAGGACTTGCTGCATTAGCTGGAATAGGTGGTGCAGCTGCCTACATGGTAAATAAAAATAGTGATGAAAAAAAATCTGATATGGAAGGAAAAGATTGGAATTATTATCTAGAAAATGCTAAGGAATCTGACCAAAAGAGTGTTATGGTTTTAATTAATGATACCTTAGAAAAATTAAATCAATCTCAAACATGGATGAGAATAAATGATGGTAATGCTAAATGGGGAATTACTCCAAATCAAGCTTTATCACTATATACATATTTTAATGATTTAACAACAGAAGAATTAGCATCAATTTATAATGGTCAAACAGTTAACGTTGATAAAATTATGGAAGAAGCAGATCATGCTATGATAGCTATGAGTTTCTTCTATGCTAACGATACTATTGGTGATACAACAATTGCTAATCTTTTCAATGATGAAGTTAGCAAAAAACTTATTTCTGACTTTACTGAAATTCAAGCTCGTTACAATAGAGCAACAAATGACAAAGAAAGAACAGCTATAGCTAAAGAAAAGAAACAAATGTATTATGACTATTTTATGAATAATAGTTCTGGTAAATATGTAGATGTTTCAAGTGTTCCTGCAGCATCATTTGTAATTAATACAATGTTTCCAGTAGATTTTGTTAGATATATAGGTTCAAGTGCTGACTTAAGAGAGTATGCATCAATTCTAGTAGAAAGTGAAAACGGTCAAAGTAAAGTTGATACAGCTTGTGGATATTTAAAATCTGACTTAGAAAAATATAATGAAGATATTAAAGCCTTAAAAGCAGAATATGATGCTAAAAAGAACAGTGGTTTCTTTAGAGGAACAGGCAAAACTGAATATGAAGAGTTAATTAAAGATTCATACGATCCACAAATTATTCTTGATATGATGAATAACAAATTAATGGAAATCGATAAGTATCCACAAAATGTTGATTTATTTAATTCAACTATCGATGGAGAAAGACGTTTAATTCCAATTGGTGGATTTAAAGGTAGTAGTAATACAAGTAATTATTCATCAGGTTCAGGTAGTTCATACAGAAATCCTTCTAATGGAACAACTACCCAAAGTAGACAAGAATTTTCAGCAGCTACACCTGAACAAGCAGCACAACAAGCAATTCAGGCTGGAGCTACACCTGAACAAATTAGTAAAGCTGATGAAGCAATTAGAAACGAAAATGAAAGAGCAAGACAACAAGCTGTTCAAGAAGCACAAAGAAAAGAAAATCTTTATCAAGATTACTATGATGATGTTTTTAATGGAAGCATGGATAAATCAGAGGCAAATCAAGATTTAAGGGATAAACTTAACAAAGGAGAGATCACCCAAGATGAATACAACAAGATAAAAGATACAATAAATAAAGCTGACAAAGATAAAACAGAATATGATAAAGGTATGGATTTAGATGGAACTACTACTGGTGGAGAAATAACTGATAATGGTAGCGAAATAAATAAAGATGGTAGTGTTGATATGGATTTAGACGGAGATGGAAATAAAGAACATATTCCATCACATAATCCAAATGATCCAAACAATCCATATAATATGCCAGAATATGCAGATGGAGCTTTTGATGTTGAGAAGAATAATAGTGACGATGAAATAGTATATGAGAATCAAAAAACTCAAGGAGATATAATTGACTCTCAGCCTCCACAAAATAATCCAATTCAAAACCAAACTCCATTAGAAAATACTCAACCATCAGTTGATTCAATAGTTCAAAACCCGGTTACTGGTGATGAACTTGAAGATATGACATTTAGTGATGGAGTAGTAAATGTTGGTAGTTCTGGCGGAGAAACAACCGATTTTACTGAAGATCAATTAGTTAATCAAGTAAAATCATCAAATGAACAACAAGAAACTGTTATTGAAGGTGAAGGTTTATTAAGCAAACAATCAATTGAGCCAGAGGCAGAAGAAGTAGTATCATTTGATGACTTCCTTAAACAATACACAGAAAGTGAAGCTAATGCTATTGAAGAATCAGTTGAACAAGAATCAGTTAAAACACTAAAATAGTTTTATAAAGTATACATAATGAAAATAGATACAAATTTGGTATCTATTTTTTTGTTTTATGTTAAAAAACTAAAAACTATGCTTTTCCCTTATTTTATGGGACTTTCCAAAATTCTA
>CANORV010000024.1 GCA_947569245.1 uncultured Mycoplasmatota bacterium
CTAAAAATAGTGTCAGTGATTTTACTCACCAACACTATTTATTATAGAACCTTAGGAAAAGAAGATATCCTAGCTTTTTATATGTTTAAAAAGTAACTAATAGTAAAAAGTTAAATAAACTTTATATTTTTACATTTTTTGGGGAGAAATACCAAGTTTTATTAAATAATATATGTGGGAGGTGATTAGTTTGAAATACCCATAGTTATGCAGGAAGGTCCAAAAGATTGTGGTTTAGCATCACTTTTAATGATTTTAAAATACTATAATGGTAATTGTTCTTTAGAATATTTAAAGAGTTTAACTGATATAGATAACGACGGTTTAAGTATGTATACATTACAAAATCTTGGCAATAAATTAGGTTTTTCTTGTAAAGGAGTGAAAGGAAATTATTTAGAATTAAAGAAAAACATGTTGCCTTGTATTGCTCATGTTAAATTAAAAAAAAGCTATCTGCATTATATTGTTATCTATAAAATAAATAAGACCAAAAAAAATATTTATATAGTAGACCCTAGTAAAGGATTAAAAAAGATGTCATTTGTCGATTTTAATAGCATTAAAACAGATAATTATTTATTGTTCAAATTAAATAAAAACCCTATATATATCACTTCAGAATCCAAAATATTAAATATTTGTTTTAACTATTTAAAAGAAAATCTTAGTCTGATTATATATCTTACTATTATTTCTATTATCATAACAGTACTTACCATTGTTTCATCTTTTAGATTAGAAGCCATTGTAAATATGTCCATTGCAACTTCATCTTACCAAAACTTAATTGCAATATCTTTTGTATTAATTTCTTTAATATTATTAAAAGAAACATCCATTTACTTTAAAAATCACTTGCTAAATTATTTCTTAACGACAATTGATTATAAACTAGTCATAACTATTTATGAAAAACTATTATCCCTCTCAAGAGGTTATTACAAGAATCATTCAACAGGAGAAGTACTTGCTAGAGTACAGGACCAAGAAAAAATAAAATGTTTTATAGTTAACCTACTAGCAACAATAATTACTGATACTATAACTTTTATTATTACATTACTTACATTGTTTTATCTAAACTATAAATTAACAATAATCATTATCATTACAACCTTTATACTTATCTTTTTATACATTATTAATAAATATAGTATTACCAAGTATTTAAAACTTTTAAAAAATGATAATGCCAATATAACGTCATTTTTAACAGAGTCTATTATAGGAATAGATTCAATTAAAAACTTAGGAATCGAAACTAATTTTATTAATAAGTTTCAAAAAAAGTATCTTAATTTTACAAATGAAGTATATCTATATCAAAATTTAATTATAAAAAAAGATTATTATCTTGAATTAGCAACTTCTATAAGTGAATTTTTAATCATTATAATAGGTTCAGCATTTATTATAAATAACAATATGAAACTAGAAACATTAATCACATATCTTTTATTACTCACATACATTTATAATCCAGTTAAAAATCAAATAGAATTACTTATAAATTATTTCGACTCAAAACTAAGCTATAAAAGAATAAATGATTTGTTATTATTAGAAGAAAAAAAGAAGAAACACAAAAGAAAAATAAATTTAACAGGAAATATTAAAATATCAAATTTAAACTATTCATATCAAAATGAAGAGTGCTTAAAAAATATAAATATAGAAATAAAAAAGGGTGAACGTATCTTAATATCCGGCAAAAGTGGTAGTGGGAAGAGCACTTTGGCTAAAATAATTTCAGGTATAATTTATCCTAGAAGAAACACTGTATTTATAGATGGAGTAGATGTTTTAGATATTAATAAAGAATCAATTAGAAATCTTTTTTCCTTCACATCACAAAATGAAGTATTATTTACTGATACTTTATATAATAATATTGATTTATACAGAAATATCAAATTTGAAGAAATTATCAAAATATCAAAACTTACTTTAGTTAATGAAATAGCCTCTAAAAATAATCTGGCTTACAATATGTTAATAGAAGAAGATGGCTATAATATTTCAGGAGGAGAAAAAGCTAGAATTATTCTAGCTAGAAATATTTTAAAACAAAGTGAAATTTATATATTAGATGAAATTTTTTCAGCAGTTGATGTCGAAAGAGAGAGAAAAATTTTAGAAAATCTCTTTAATAAATTTAAAGATAAAACAATTATTGTCATAAGTCATCGTTTTTATAATGACGATTTATTTGATAGAAAACTAGTAATTAACGAAGGAATAATCAGTGAACGAAATTAACTATCAAACAATTATTGACTATAAAAAGATTTACACTGACAAATACAAAAAGTATCTTTATCTCTATCTTTTTATAATTATAATATTTGTAATTAGCCTTGTTATGATAACTTTTAAATTAAACTATTATACTTACTATAACGGGACATTTCTTTTAGAAGATAAAGAAACATATAGTATAATTGTTAACTATTATGATATAGAAAAAATTTTACATAATAACTATTTCATAAAAGATAATAAAAAATACCAGTACAAAATAAAAGAAGTATCAGAAGTTCAAAATAGTAGTCAGGACTATTTTCAAAAAATAACTATAACTACTAATATTTCTAAAGATATAAAAATATTTAATGCTAAAATTATTACTTCTAAAAAGAAAATATTTTGGTATATAGTTGATTACTTGAAAGGAGATTAAATTTGCAAGAATTAGAAAAAAATGAATTAATATCAATTAAGGGAGGAGGTTTTTCCTTTTGGACTGGCGTCATAATAGTTGGTATTGTAAGCTTTGTATCAGGTATTATTGATGGAATAGCTAGGCCACTTGATTGTAGAGAATGAAAGAATTAAAAACGCATGAATTAAAAGAAATAATTGGTGGACTAAATATAAGTGGTCCAATAATCACAGCTTTATCAAATACCATTAAAACAATATATGACATTGGTAGAAATTTAGGTGGAGCATTAAGACGAATTAAGGAAGGAAGGGTCTGTAAATTATAAAAAAACCTGTCTATTTTTGGACAGGTTTTTCTAATTCTTCTTCAAGAATATCTCTATTAGAAAGTAGCTGATAAAACTTACTAGCTCTAAATTCTAACTCTAATAATTTATAATTATCCTTTGTTATATTAGTAATAAGACAAATTGGAACATCTTTTTTTATTTTATTTAAATATTTCTGACCGACTTTATTAAAGCCTAAAATTCTTATATAAGAGATATCCTTAGATATTGCTTCTTCCTTTTTAAATGATAATAAAATATGAAGAAACATTCTATTTAATTTGTTAAAGGTATACCTTTTCGTTTTAATCCTTTCAATAAATTCATCAATATCATAACATGTATCTATTTCCTTTTTTAATTTATTATGAACTCCTTCATCGACAGTTTGATATTGACTAAGTTGATTATCTGTTATAATTTTATATTTTAAAAACATAAAATATTTATCATAATCTATTTTATTTTTACCTAGTTCACATAACGTTTTATCGGGAACAAATGAGCTTATATCAACCTTTTCTTTTATTTTATTTCTAATAGCAGTAGCACCAAGAATACTATCATTAGAAATCTCCTCATAATCTTTACTATAATGATAATTGCTAGTTCTTTTTATTGCAACAGCCTCTATATCATAATTATTTTTAATGATTTCCTTAATATAACTAATACCAAGTAAATCATTAGAAGAAGAAACAGTATAACCAGTAAGTTCCTTTAAACTATTAGATAGTGAAGTAGGGTAATTGTATCCACAATCGAGGTATTTCTTAACTAATAAATCAAAATCTTTGTTATTTATTTGTGTTTTAGCAAGTCTAGTCAAAAGGTTAACATCATTCGATTCACTTCCAAATACGACTCTTTTAACACCTAAATAATTTAAAATACCAATACTACCAGCCGAAAAAGAATCAGCACTTTGCACAGCAAACTTAAATGGAAGTTCAACCACCAAATCAATTCCATACTCTAAAGCAATTTCTACCTTTTGCCTTTTAGTCAAGATACTTATTTCACCACGCTGTGAAAAATACCCAGAAACAACCAAAATAATAATACTATCAGGATACATTTTCTTAATCATATCTATATGATAAATATGCCCATTATGAAAAGGATTATATTCAGCTATTATTCCAATTATATCCACTAAACATCACCTGTTAAGAATTATAACCTAAAAGTTTAAAAATATCAAAAAATATTTGAAATATTCAAACTTTTATTGTATAATGTACATGCGGTGGTGATTAAATGGAAATAGATTTAACTAGTTTAAATAGTAATGTAACACCAGTTGTAGAAATTGATACTAATCTTTCTTTTAGCAAACAATATCTAAATAATAGTACCATTAAAAAGCTTGACAATGTTAAAGTAAAAGGTACAATTAAGAAAGATAGTAACAATGATAATATTTTGTCTCTTTTAGTAGAAGGAAGTATGTTAATAGAAGATTCTGTTAACCTAGAAGACATTAATTATCCATTTTCTATTCAAATAGAAGAAAAAATATCTGAAAAAAATGAAAATACTATTGATATTATGGACATTTTATGGCAAAATATTATTTTAGAGATTCCATTAAAATTTACTAACGTTAAAGATTATAGTAAATTTCAAGGGGAAGGCTGGAAGTTAGTCAGCGAAGATGAATTAAAAGATGAATATAATCCTTTTAATGAATTAGATAGTATATTGGGAGAGGAGTGATTGTATGGCAGTTCCATTTCATAGAGTATCAAAAACTAGAAAGAGAATGAGAAGAAGTCACAATGCATTAACAGAAGTAGGAGTTACTAAATGTACTAACTGTGGTGAAATGATAAAACCACATAGAGTATGTCCTAAATGTGGTTTCTACAAAGGAAAAGAAGTAAAAACAGTAAAAAGTGCAGAATAATTTTCTTGTCACTAATTTAAATTTACCTAAATGAATGTATAAAATCTACATTCATTTTTTCTTTTTAAAATTAATTTCGACAAAGAAAAAGAAATTTTCATAATAAAATATATTTGGTGATAATATGATAATCTATCTAGACATTATTTTTATAGTAAACTTTCTTTTTGACCTTATGATTCTTTATACAACTTCAGAAATATTAAAACTACATACTAAAATAACAAGATTAATAATAGGTAGTCTAGTAGGAAGTTTAACCCTTATTTGTCTTTTCATTAAACTTAATTCATTAACCTTATTCTTATATAAAATAATCATATCTATCATTATCATATTAGTAACATTTGGCAAAAATAATTTCTTAAGAAAATTATATTACTTTTATTTTACCTCAATAATTTTAGGAGGCTTAATATATTTAATAAAACTTGAAATTGATAAAAGTACCACAACTTTATCATTTCTAAAAAACAATATCACCTTAAGCATTTTAATTTACTTAGTAATTGCTATTATAATGTTAAAAAGTTATTTAAAACAAGTAGATTTTTTCAAAACAAAAAGGACTATGCTTCATAAAGTAACCATAATTATAAACGATAAAAAGTATCAATACAATGGCTACATCGATACAGGAAATTCTCTTTATGACCACATAAAAAAAAGACCAGTCTTAATACTTTATGATAAATCATTTACTAGTAATGAAATACCTCTTTATGTTCCTTTTAACACTTTAGATGGAAAAGGAGTCATTCCCTGTATTAAAATTGATGAGTTATATATAGATGATGAAAAGCAACAAAAAACATATCTTTTAGGACTAGCTAACAACAAAATAAAAATAAAAAATATCGATGCAAGTATTATCTTGCACAAAGATTTACTTAATATATAATTCGACAAAATTACTATATAGTCTTTTATATAATAAAAATATGAACTGATACATATATTTTATTAAGGAGGGATAATATGGTTAGTTTACTACTGTTAATATGTAAAATACTAGGAGTAACAAGCAGTATGTTTTATGTTGGAGCAAGTGATATTTTGCCAGAACCACTATCAAAAGAGGAAGAAGAATACTATTTAGTTATGGCAGAAGATGGTGACCTTTTTGCAAGAGACAAACTCATAGAGCATAACTTGCGATTAGTAGTTTTTTTAGCAAAACGTTATGAAAATACCAAAGTTGATTTAGAAGATTTAGTTAGTATCGGAACTATTGGATTAATTAAAGGCATAAAGACATATAAAATGGATAAAAATATCAAACTTGCTACTTATGCATCACGTTGTATAGATAACGAAATTTTAATGTATTTAAGGAAAAATAAAAAAGTGAATGGTGAAGTATCCTTTGATGAATCCCTTAGCTTTGACCCAGATGGCAATGAATTACACTTAGAAGACATCCTAGGAACAGAACCTGATATTGTCACCAAAGGTTTAGAACACGAAGTAGAAAAAAATATGATGTTAGAAGAAATAAATAAACTAAATACTAGGGATAAAGAAATAATAACATTAAGATATGGTCTAATGGGCAAAAAAGAAATGACTCAAAAAGAAGTTGCTGATCTTCTAGGAATAAGTCAATCTTATATATCAAGAATTGAAAAAAAAGTTATTAAGAGACTAAAAAATATTGTAAAAGTATAAAAGATAAGAAGGCTTATCTTTTTTATAAGGAATTTTTTTATAAAGAACATAATAGTATCTAACAGTTTTGAAATATTGTTAGAAATATGAATAATTAGCCATTTGAAAAAGCCAAATATATAAATACGTTCTTTAATTTCTTTGTTATCTTCATGACCTTAATATCAAAAAATAACATATTAATCATCATAATCAAGGATTCTAGACTATGTCACAGTAGGTTCTTTAGTATATCTAACAGCATATTCATTCATACTTATAAAGAAAATAATATTGAAATCCTTTTAAACAGTAGCTTTTTTTTGTGTGATACGTTATAATTAATATGTTATGGAGGAATAAAGATGTATCAATACATGATAGGAAAAGTTACGGAAATATCTAGTACATATATAGCTTTAGAAGTAAATAATATTGGATATCAAATATATACTCCAAATCCGTATGCTTTTAATGAAGAGGAGAATACCAAAATATACATATATGAACAAATAAGAGAAGATGAGCAAACATTATATGGTTTTAAAACTAAAGAGGAAAAGGAATTTTTTTTGCAGTTAATTGCCGTTAAGGGTTTAGGATGTAAAATGGCCTTACCAATATTAGCAACAGGTTCAATTACTGGTATTGCAGATGCCATAGATAGAGAAAATATTTTATACTTGAAAAAATTTCCTAAAATCGGAGATAAACTAGCTAGACAAATTATTCTAGATTTAAAAGGAAAAGTTCACGTTGATAAAAGTCTACCAGTTTCTTCTGGTTATGAAGAATTAGTTGAAGTACTAAAAGGTTTGGGTTATAAAGATAAAGAATTCTCAAAAGTTTTAACTAAAATTGATAATACATTAAAAATAGAAGATCAAGTAAAAGAAGCCTTAAAATTGTTACTTAAATAGAGGTGATTAAAAATGAAAACATTGACAAAAGTAGGATTTTTCAATAAAGAAAACGATGTAATAACATATCTGAATTATTTTGAAATAGATGCCTATTGTAAAAAAGAAATAATAGAAAAAAATTTAACTGAAGACTTTAGACAATCAGGTTACAAAGCATTCGATTATGTTATGAGAAATATGCATTATATTTTTGTAAATCCACTTTTCCAAAACGATAAATATCTAATATGGAATAACGCTAGCTATTATACAGTAGACAAAATGAAAGTTATGGACTTTATGGATGATAATGAGGAAACCTTATATAAAAGTACTATCGAAGTTTTCTCACAAAAAATAGATATGAACATTTTTATGTTAGAAGATACTCAAGATATTACCGGAAAAACTAAGGAAATAGTTCCATATACTAATTGTTTTATTACACCAACAGGTGAGCAAATTCTAAAACCAGATTGTTATAGACATCAAGCTACAGCTGCAACAATTTGTCATAACGAATTAACTAAAAATCAAGACTTTTGCCAAAAATATTTTGAAAATATGACACCATCAATACACTATGCTGAATTCTTTTTAGTATCAGAATGTAATTATGTTGAAATAGACTACGATACAAATACATGTACAATGCTTTATAATAAGTCAACAATAAATCAAAATCAACAAGAAACAATTAAGAAGGTTATTGGTAATGAAATAACAGTTATAAATGTTGAAGAACAAAACAATATAACCTGCATGATAACAGAAAACAATGTCTTAGACAATTCCTCATTTAAAAAATAGGAGGTGATTAAAATGAACGATGAACAAGAAAGAATTATGACAGTAGAAGAAACAAAAGAAGATGAAACTCTAGAAGAAAACATAAGACCAGATTTGTTAAAAGAATACATTGGACAAAGTGATGCAAAAGAAAATATCAGAGTTTTTATAGAAGCAGCCAAACTAAGAGATGAATCCTTAGATCACGTTTTACTTTATGGACCACCTGGTCTTGGAAAAACAACTCTTTCCTATATTATTGCTAATGAAATGGGAACAAACATTAAAACTGCCAGTGGACCAAGTATTGAAAAACAAGGTGATCTTGCAGCAATATTATCTAATCTAGAGCCAGGAGATGTTTTATTTATCGACGAAATTCATCGCATGCCAAGAAACATCGAAGAAATACTTTATCCTGCTATGGAAGACTTTACACTAGACTTAGTAGTTGGTACAGAAGGTAACTCCAGAAGTATTAAAATAAGTCTTCCACCATTTACTCTAGTTGGAGCAACAACTCGTGCTGGAGACTTATCAAGTCCTCTTAGAGACCGCTTTGGTATTATTTGTAAACTCCAATATTATACCGAAGATGAACTAGAACAAATAGTTCAAAGAACATCTAGAGTTTTAAATATGCCAATTGATAAAGATGCTAGCTATGAACTAGCCAAAAGAAGTAGAGGTACACCTAGAATTGCCAACCGCATTTTTAAAAGAGTCAGAGACTTTGCCTTAGTTGATGGTTGTGATACAATTGATATAAATGTAACTAAGAAAGCCCTAGAAAGACTAAAAATAGATGAATTCGGTCTTGATGAAACAGACCATCAAATTTTACTTGCTATTATTAAAAAATTTAATGGTGGACCTGTTGGAATAGAATCAATTGCATCATCTATAGGAGAAGAAGTAACCACCATAGAAGATGTCTACGAACCATATCTATTACAAAATGGTTATATTAAAAGAACATCTCGTGGTAGAATGGTAACAAATAAGGCATACGAATGTTTAAAAATTGAATATCAAAACACTATTTTTGAATAAAGAGGGAGAAATTTATGGAATATAAAAGACTATTTGACAATCATGTTTCATTGACATTAGAAGAAATATCAGATAAAATAAACAAGATATTTGATGACAACTTCGAAGTATATGAAGAAAAAGATGCTATCAAAAAATGGAATAGCTTTCCTGTCATTTTTCTAGAAGATGACAATGTTAAGAGAAAATTTCTTGATTTAGTTATCTATATCGACGAATTATTTCTAGATGATGCAAAAAAAGTTTCACTAATAACATCTCTTGCTGGAATGGTAGAAATTTCTAAAATCCCAATTACAAAATTTACAAATGGGGATTTATTTACTCTATTAAGTTATTTAGAGGATGTCAAATTAGATGAAATTAAGAACAAACTAAATATTTTTTATAATAGTGATTTATTAAAAGTAATAAGAGTAAAATCTCTTGATATGACTGAAAGAATCTTTATTATGAAATACATCGATGCACTATATCAAAAAAATAATGTTGATACTAAAACCGATAAAAATAAAACAGTCAACTTTATTAAAGAAATGATACAAGTATTAGCTGCATCAACTCATGATGAATTAATGGATAAATCAGGATACAATAGTTATATAGAAGCTAAAGAAGAAAAACAAAAAGAAAAAAAATAACTGTAGAAAAAGAAGTGATTATGATGGACTTAAAAGACTTTGATTATTATTTACCAGAAGAATTAATTGCTCAAACTCCAATTGTTAAAAGAGATCATTCGAGAATGCTCGTATTAGACAAGAAAACAGGTGAAATAAAGCACAAACATTTTTATGATATTATAGATATGTTAGAAGAAGGAGATACTTTAGTATTAAATGATACAAAGGTTTTACCAGCTAGATTAATTGGAATAAAAGAAGAAACAAACGCTGTAATTGAAATACTACTTTTAAAAGATATTCAAAACGATACCTGGGAATGTTTGACCAAACCAGCTCGTAGAGTAAAATTAGGAACAGTAGTTTCTTTTGGAAATGGCCTATTAAAAGCAGAATGCATTGAAGAAAAAGATGAGGGAATTAGAAAATTTAAACTTATCTATAACGGCATTCTTCTAGAAATATTAGACAAACTAGGTACCATGCCACTTCCTCCATATATTCATGAAAAATTAGAAGATCAAACAAGATATCAAACAGTTTATGCTAAAAATTCTGGTAGTGCTGCTGCTCCAACAGCAGGTCTTCATTTTACCAAGGAACTTTTGAAAAAATTAGAGGATAAAAAAATAGACATTGTTTATGTAACTTTACATGTTGGGCTTGGAACTTTTAGGCCCGTTAGTGAAGAAAATATTTTAAACCATAAAATGCATAGTGAATTCTATACTATGACCAAAGAAGTTGCAGATAAATTAAACAAAGCTAAAGAAGAAAAGAGAAAAATAATTTGCGTTGGAACAACGAGCGTTAGGACTTTGGAAACAATTATGACTTCATACCAAAAGTTTAAAGAATGCAGTGGTTTTACCGATATTTTTATTTATCCAGGATATAAATTTAAAGCCGTTGATGCTTTAATAACTAATTTTCATCTACCAAAATCAACACTCATTATGTTAGTATCAGCATTAGCAGGTAGAGAAAATATTCTTAATGCTTATAAGACAGCTGTTTTAGAAAAATATCGTTTTTTCTCTTTTGGAGATTCAATGTACATAAAATAAGGAGGTTGTGATGAAAGTTAAATATACGTTACTAAAAAAAGAAAAAGAAACCATGGCAAGGCTAGGAACATTAGAAACAAACTATGGTACCGTACAAACTCCAATGTTTATGCCTGTTGGGACTCGTGCTACTGTAAAAATGCTAACACCAGAAGAATTAAAAGAAGCAGGAAGCGGAATCATTTTAGCTAACACTTATCATTTGTGGTTAAGACCTGGAGAAGATTTGATTGAAAAAGCAGGGGGACTTCATAAATTTATGAATTATGATGGTCCTATATTAACAGATAGTGGTGGTTTTCAAGTCTTTAGTCTTGCAAAACCTAAAGATATAACTGAAGAAGGAGTTTATTTTAAAAGCCATATCGACGGCAAAAAATTATTTTTAACTCCCGAAAAATCAATTGAAATTCAAAATAAATTAGATAGTGATATAGCTATGAGTTTTGACGAATGTCCACCATTTCCAGTAACTTATGATTATATGAAAAAGTCAGTAGAAAGAACCCTTAGATGGGCAGAAAGAGGAAAGCGGGTTCATAAAAATGAAAATCAATCATTATTTGGAATCGTTCAAGGTGGAGAATTTGCCGATTTAAGAAAATGGAGTGCTATAGAAACAGCAAAACTTGATTTTGACGGATACTCTATTGGTGGTACATCAGTTGGAGAAGACAAAGAAACAATGCTAAAAATGATCGAATATGCAACTCCTTATATGCCAGAAGACAAAGTCCGCTATTTAATGGGAGTAGGGGAACCACTTGATATAATAGAAGGAGTAATTCGTGGAGTAGATATTTTTGATTGTGTACTTCCAACACGAATAGCAAGACATGGTAATGCTTTTACTAGAAACGGAAAAATTAATTTAAACAATGCAAAGTTTAAAGAAGACTTTACAAAATTAGATGAAGAATGTGATTGTTACACCTGTAAGAATTATACAAAATCATACATTAGACATTTAATAACAACAGATGAATCACTTGGGGGAAGGCTTCTATCAATTCATAATATCCGTTTTTTAATAAAACTAACAGAGGAAATAAGAGAAGCTATAAAAGAAGACAGATTACTAGCTTACAAAGATGAATTTTTACAAAAATATCCACCATTTAAAAGTAAAGAAGACAAATAGACAAAACACTTATTTATCTTCTTTTTTAGTTATCAATAAAAAATATATTAATACTATTGACGAACAACTGTATGTGTTATATAATTCAATTATATGAGGAGGTAGAATATGAATATAGAAAGTTACTTAAAAGAAAATATTTTACTAATAGTACCAAATAACTTAAAGAATTCTTTACTCGAAGAAATTGATAAGTTAAATACCTTACCAAGATTAAAAATAATGTCACTAGATGAAGTTATAAAACATCTATATTTTGATATAACAGAACTAACTATTTATAAATTAATGACAAAGTACAGTATTAAATATGATGTAAGTAAAGTTTATCTTGAAAACATGTACTATTTAGATGAAAAAGAATATTCAGAAAAAAAATTGAATGATTTATTAGAAAAATATCACTATCTAAAAGAAAACAATCTATTAATAATTGATCCACTTTTTTCTAAGCTTTTAAGTAACAAAAAAATTGTTTTATATGGATATAACTACTTTACTAAATTTGAAGAAAAAACTATAAAAAAACTAGAAGAATTAACACAGGTCACTATTATTAAGGAACAAGAATTATCCAAAAAAAAGATTCAAGTATATGAATTTTTAAATATTGAAGAAGAAGTTGAATTTGTTATAAATAAAATAATTAAACTTCTTAATAATAATATTGATATAAATAATATCAAATTAATTGGAGTAGATGATACATACTACAATACTATTGAAAAACTATTTACTTTCTACAATATACCATTTGAAAAGAAAAAAACAGCTATTTATCAAACTAAAATAGGAAATAGCTTTTTAAAATACGTTGAAGAGTCACTTTCATTTGAAAAAATTATCGAAACTTTAAAAACAAAATATTCAAAAAATGAGGAAGTTGAAATTATTAATCAAATAATTACGATAGTTAACAAATACACTTGGTATAATGGAAACGTATGTAATCTATTAGAACTACTAAAAGATGACTTAAAAAAGACTTATGTAAAAACGAAAACAATAAAGTCTAAAGTTACTTTTTCCGACTTAAATCCATATAACTTTAAAAAAGATGATTATGTATTCTTACTAGGATTTAATCATGGTATTTATCCAACCATTATAAAAGATGAAGATTTTATAAGTGATAATTTAAAAGATAAAGTTAATCTTGATACTACTATAGATAAAAATAAAATGAATTATCAAAAAGTAATAAATGCCATTTATAGAATTAACAATTTAACTATCAGTTACAAATTAAAAACCCCATATGAAACTTTTTATCCGTCAATAATAATTGAAAACGAGCAATTTGAAATTGTTAATAAACAAAATATAGATATCCAAACATCATATTCTTCACTTAACAATAAATTGAAACTAGCTAAATATCTAGATAACTATCTTAAATATGGTACATATGATGAAAAAATCAATTTACTATATGAAAATTATAAGGATATAAATTATCTAACATATGATAATAGTTATACTAAAATAAAAAAGGAAAAAATAAGGAAATATTTAAATAACAAACTGCTACTTTCATATTCTAGTATTGACTCATTTTATCGTTGTCAATTTAGATATTATTTAACCAATATTTTAAAACTAAATAAATATGAGGAAACGTTTAAAATAGTAATAGGAAATATTTTTCATTTAATACTATCAAATTACTTTGAAGAAAACTTTAATTTTGATATTATTTGGGAAAATGAAATAAAAAAGCATGAATTTAATAGTGAAGAAAAGTTCTTTTTAACTAAATTAAAAGAGGAATTAAAACTTATTATCGAAACAGTAAAACAACAGCACAATATAACTGGATTAACTAACGTATTACTTGAAGAAAAAGTATATATAAACAAAGACTTTGAAATTCCAACAACATTCATGGGAGTTATTGATAAATTAATGTTCAAAGAAAAAGATAATTTGACATATGCTGCTATTATTGATTATAAAACAGGAAATGTCCCAATTGATTTAGCAAATACATATTATGGAATATCAATGCAATTACCAATTTATGTTTATTTAGTAAAAAACATGGCAAAACTTTCTAATGTCTTTGTAGTAGGTTTTTACTTTCAAAAAATATTGCATGACGAAATAAAAAGAGACCTTAAGAAAAGTTATCTAGAACAGAAAAAAGATCTTTTAAGATTAAATGGATACTCGACAAATAATATTAAGGCTTTATCATATTTTGACCCTGATTATGAAGATAGTAAAATGATTAAAAGTATGAAAACAACGAACCAAGGTTTTTATCACTATAGTAAAGTTATATCTGAAGAAGAAGTAGACAATTTATGCAAATTTATTGACGAAAAAATAAATAATGCTGCCAACAAAATCATTAATGCAGATTTTACAATAAACCCAAAAAGAATTGATGGTAATCCAGTTGGATGTGACTTTTGCCCATACAACTACATTTGCTATAAAAAAGAAGATGATTATATTGATTACAATAAAAAGAAAGATTTAAATTTTTTAGGAGGTGATAATCTTGGCATGGACTAAAGAACAACAAGAGGCTATAGATAATGAAGGACAAAACATAATAGTAAGTGCTGGTGCAGGTAGTGGAAAAACTGCTGTTTTAACAGAAAGAACACTTAGAAAATTAAAATCAGGTGTTCATATAGACGAATTATTAATCTTAACTTTCACTAAAGCCGCTGCCTTTGAAATGATGATGAGAATTAGAAAAAATATCATCAAAAATGACTTAAAAGATGAACTAGATAGGATTGATAAAGCTTACATAACAACGTTTGATTCATATGCCTTATCGATTGTTAAAAGATATCACTATATTTTAAATGTCAGTAAAAATGTATCAATAATTGATTCAAATATCATTGGAATTGAAAAAAGAAAAATAATTGATAATATATTTGAAAGATTATATACTGAAGAAAATCCTAAATTTTTAAAACTAATCAAAGATTTTTCAGTAAAAGACGATAAGGAAATTAGAGATTTTATATATAAACTTAATAACACTTTAGATATGCGTTATGATAAAATTACATATTTAACAAATTACCTAGAAAATTATTACTCTAACGGTTACCTTGATAAATTAATAGAAAAGTATAACAGTTATTTAGAAGAGAAAATATCTTCGATAAAAATGACATTTGAAGAATTATCAGAGTATGTTGACGAAGATTACTATGAAAAAATTTTTAATGCCACAAAAAATCTATTATTATCAAAAAACTACGACGAAATTAAAAACAATCTCGAAATAAAATTACCAAATTTACCAAGAAATAGTGATGATTTAGCTAAAAGTCAAAAAAATATATTAGCAACAAAACTAAAGGAATTAAAAGAAATATGTATATATCAAGATATTAATGAAATAAAAGAATCTATAATATCAACTCGTGAATATGTTGATATTATAATTCAAATAGTACTAGAACTAGATATGAAAATTTATCAGTACAAATTTAAAATTGATAACTATGAATTTATAGATATTTCAAAAATGGCTATTACCATTGTTAAAAACAATAAAGAGATTCGTGAAGAAATAAAACAATCATTTAACGAAATAATGATTGATGAATATCAAGATACAAATGATTTACAAGAAGAATTCATTAAATATATTTCAAAAGATAATGTTTATATGGTAGGGGATATAAAACAATCAATTTATCGTTTTAGAAATGCTAACCCGTCTATTTTTAAAGAGAAATACAACAGCTATAATGATGGTAATGGTGGAAGAAAAATTGACTTAGTCAAAAACTTTAGAAGTCGTTTTGAAGTCTTAGATAATATTAATTATCTCTTTGATAAGATAATGGATTTAGAAATAGGTGGTGCCAACTATCAACATCAACACCGAATGGTTTTTGGTAATAATACTTATATAGAAGAAGGAAAAACAAATCAAAACTATAATTTTGAAATATACAACTATCAAAAAGATGAAACTAAAAAGTATAAGGATGAAGAAATAGAAGCAACCATTATTGCTCAAGATATTAAAGAAAAAGTTGAAAATAAATATCTAGTATTTGATAAAGACACTAAAACTTTAAGACCAATTGAATACAAAGACTTTGTAATATTACTAGATAGAAGTAAACAATTTGCTCTTTATAAAAAAATATTTGAGTATTTCAAAGTTCCATTAACTATAAGTAAGGATGAAAGTATCACAAAAGATATCAATATCTATATAGTTAATAATATCTTGAAACTTATTATAATGTTAAAACAACATCAACTAAATGAAGAATTTAAAGCATGTTTTATGAGTGTAGCTAGAAGTTTTTTATATCGATTTGATGATGAAGAAATCTTTGATATTATAACTAAGGAAACTTATTATGATACAGAAATTGTTAAGACAGCCTTAGAAATAGTTAATATTTTAGATATAACTAGTCCAGAAGAAATCATAAAAGAAATCATTTATAAATTTAATTTCTATGAAAAAGTAATAACTATTGGTGATGTAGAAAATACAATGATTAGAATTGAATATATTAAAAATCTAGCAGAAAACATGGCAAATGCCTTTTATGATATCTATGAATTTTCGAAATATTTTGAAATTATGTTAAAAGAATATGACATTAAATTTTCTTTAAATACAGAAAATAAAAATAGTGTTTCGATAATGACAATTCATAAATCTAAAGGATTAGAATTTCCTGTTTGTTACTACTCAATGCTAAATGTTAAATTTAATATATCCGATATAAAAGAAAAATTTGTCTATGATAACAAATATGGAATAATAACACCTTACTTTAAAGATGGAATAGCAAAGCTAATTACCAAAGACTTATTAAGAAATGAATATCTAAAAGAGGAAATATCCGAAGAAATAAGATTATTCTACGTAGCATTAACAAGAGCCAAAGAGAAAATGATTATTGTATCATCACTAGACTTAGAAAAAGCAAAAGCAAAAGACTATAATAATGTAGTAATTAAAGAAGAACGAATGAAATATACTTCCTTTAAAAACATTTTAGATAGTATCTATACTGATTTAATACCATATATTAGAAACATTGATTTAATAAAATTACCTCTAACTAAAGAATATCTAATAAATAAAAAAACCGAATTTGTTCAGGCAATTGAAAAAAGCAATATAAAAATTAAAGAAAAGAAAATTAATATTTTAAATGAAGTAGTAGAAGAAGAAAGCTTTTCTAAGAAAATTAAAAACTTAATAACAAAAGAAGAACAAGAAAAAATGGAATTTGGTAAATACATGCATTATCTATTTGAAATAATTGATTTAAAAAATAAAAATTTAGATTACTTAGAAGTACCTGATTTTTATAAAAAAAAGTTACAATTATTTCTAAATTCAAATTTATTAAAAAACATTGACAAGGCAACAGTTTATAAAGAATACGAATTTATAGCAAACATTGATAATAGTAAACAGCATGGAATAATCGATTTGATGTTAGAATATGATAATTACATAGATATAATAGATTATAAATTAAAAGAAATTAATGATGATAATTATCATAAACAACTAAAAGGATATAAAAAATATATTGAAATCAAGACCAAAAAAACAGTAAATATTTATCTATATTCTATAATAGATGGCACTATTCAAAGATTATAGAAAACAGATATGAATTACAAAAAATCATCTCTATGATTAAATTGTTGACAAATATGATATATTGTGTTATAATACACATATCTTGAAGGTACAGGGGTTTCAAGAATCAGAGGGTTAGGGGTTGATATAATGAAACAATCATATATTTTTGATTATTTAAATGAAAATGAATTCAAAAAGAAAGAAAGATCAGTAAGAAAATATAATATGTTAGCTTATAAAAAATTAACATTTGACTATTATCCAGAATTAAGAAATGGTAGTTTTCTTGGAGAATTAGTTTCACAAAACAAAAAGGAAAAATCTAAATCATATCAGTTAAAATTACCTACAGATGATTTATTTGCTAAAGTTCATGGTGTAATTATGCTACATTATACAGTATATGAAGAAAAAAATATTGTTTTACTTACTAATATTACACCAGATAGCATACTAGAAGAAGGACATCGTGCTGAATTATCGACTTATAAGGGAGTAATGATTTCTAAAACAAATCCTGAAAAGGATATGTTCAAAGTAAATTTACTTAACATGTTACAAAAATAGTCTCTTTATGAGATTATTTTTTTTAATTTCATATATTGTTATAGAGGTGAGATATATGAAACTAATAGCTTATGGTGGTCTTCCTAGCAAAAATTCACCAATAAGTAGTAGAGAAGCATATTTACTAGCCATAAAGAGTAGGTTTATTACAGGTATAGCAGTAGATTTATATTACACAACACATAATCAAATTGTAGCATTAACTAAACAAAATCTTCAAAGATTATCATTGACAGAACAACAATTACTAAATAAAACACCAGAAGAAATAAAAAGAACAAATATTGGAAATATGATAAAAATTCATAATTTACTTTCATTAAATGATATACTAGATATATATACTAATCAAAAAACAAATGATGTTTTAGTACTAGATTTAAAGGATTCTATAGAAAATGCCAAATTTGTTGATGAGGTATTATCATTAATAAAAATATACCCATGGGTAAATATTTATATAAAAAGTAGTTCTAATGAAATTAATGAGTACTTGCTTGCTAGTAGAAATGTTGCCGACTTTAAATTGGGAAGAATAATAGATAAATATAACAAAGTAGACTTAACTAGTAATGTTGACTTTTTCAGTGTTAAAGGAAATATTCTTTCAAAAGAAGAGGTAGAAGAATTGTTAAACAGGCATGAAATAATGTATGAGGATGTTGACTTTATAGTTGACTTTAGTAATCTAGTTAAGACATTAGGAGAACCCCTTGCAAGCAGAGTCTCAGTTATTACTGATATTGTTGCCATGGTGTATAAAAATTATGGAGTAACATTGTAAAATAAAACTACTGAAAAATTCAGTAGTTTTGGTTCTATAATAAATAGTGTTGGTGAGTAAAATCACTGACACTATTTTTAGTT
>CANORV010000025.1 GCA_947569245.1 uncultured Mycoplasmatota bacterium
TTTTTCTTTTACTATTTGCATAACTAATCAAACTCCTTCCAAAACAAACAAAAAAGATTAACCGAAATTAACCTTTATATTTTGAAAGTCGAATTAGTTCGACTAATTTCCCTATGGTGCAAGAAAGGAGACTTGAACTCCCACAATCAATTGATTACTACCACCTCAAAGTAGTGCGTCTACCAATTCCGCCATCCTTGCAAATAAAAACCCTTACGGGTTTTATTCATAATGGTGTCCTTGAGGCGATTTGAACGCCCGACTTTCCCTTTAGGAGAGGGATACTCTATCCAGCTGAGTTACAAGGACATTTAATTTATTACTATTATATCATAAATACACAATAAATACATCATAACTTCATAAAATTAAAAATTATTAATAAAGAAAATGTCATAGCATGAGATAATTCCCTTCTAATTGAATAACACCTTTCACATATTGCAACAACATCATCAACAATATCTACTACAAAACTCTCAAAATACTTTGGTATAAAAGGACTAACAGGAAACATATGTGTAAGTATTATATCTTCTTCCCTTTCATTTAAAGCAAAATACTCTCTAGCATTTTCTAAAGCAAGTTTCGGATGATTAACAATCAACTTAACTCGATCAACACATTTAACATCATCACTACCACTAAGAAAAAAATCATGCAATAATCCAGCCCTTGCAACAGATTCATAATCAAGATGCAAGAACTTAGAAATCTTATAAGAATAATAAGATACTCTCAAATTATGATCATATCTTTTTAAACCATGATGAACTATATCCTTAGTTTTTAAAAACTCCTCATGAAATCGTATTTCATCAGTAATACTAAGATATTCAGAATCTAAAAAAGCCTTTTTATTATCTATAATGTAGCTCATGAAAACACCTCATTTTTTTCATTTAATAATTGTATCACAAAGTAAAACAATCAGCAAGAAAAAAAGAGAGGATACCCTCTCCATCTATATAAAACGCAAAACTAAACGTTAGCGTCCTAACATATATTATGCACACAAATCATTTTAGTACCAACAAATCTAAATTCAATATAACTGTTCCATCATATCTAGTTTCTAAAATAATACTATCTATTTCATTAAGTCTATCAATAACTGCTTTAGAAGGATGTTTAAACTTATTATTTAAGCCAACTGAAATAAGTGCATACTTTGGTTTTATTACTTTTAAGAATTCTCTACCACTCGAAGTATCAGATCCATGATGACCTACTTTTAATATATCCACTTTTTTTAAATTATATGCAGATAAAATATAATTTTCAACTCTTTTACTAGCATCTGCCATCAGTAAAAAATATAAATTACAATATTTACCATAAAGAATCATACTATTATCATTTTCATCACTAAAATATGTATTTAACTGCATAAGTTCAATATTTCCAAGCTTTAATACTTCTCCCTTATAAAATTTATCATATGATATCTTTCTTCTTTCTAATATATCAATTAGCTTTTTCTCATTTTCATTATAATTACCATTATTAAAATAAACTTTCTTAACATCAAATTTACTAACCAACTGATATGAATTTCCCATATGATCATAATCACCATGAGTAAGAAACAAATAATCAATTTTTTTAATACCAAGTGACTTCAAAAAAGTTATAACATTATCTGTTATGCTACTTTTATTATTACCAAACCTATCCTTAATACCACCTGTATCAACTAAAGCTATTTTTTTATCACTAATTAAAAGAAGACAATCTCCTTGATCAACATCAAGCATTATTAACTTCTGACCATCAATAACTCTAAAATAAAAATAAAAACATAAAACTATAAGCAGAAAAAAGCCCCATAATTTCTTTTTTCTAAATAAAAATAAACTAAATATTAAAATAACATAGTAAATAAAAATTAAGAAAATAGATAACTTACCTATAATAAAGGTTAAAAAAGTTATTTTACTAAAAAAATAAGACATTTTTTCTAAAAAACTCGTCATAAAAAATAAAAGCTTATCAAAAAAAGGAAAACAGAAAGTTACCAAAGATAGAGGAAAAATAATAAAGGAAATTAATGGTACAAAAATCAAATTTAAAATAATACCCAAAATATTAATCTGATAAAAATTATTTACCACAATTGGTAATCCTGCTAAAAAAGAAATAACTGATACTAATAATAAATTATTTATATAACAAGTTTTTTTTAATATATCTTGAAACGTTAAAAGAAAAAAACTAATTACATACGAAAACTGAAAGCCAACATCAAATAAATAAAGTGGATTATACAAAAGAGAAATACCAAGAGTCAAAATAAAAATATTTATCGTTTTTATATAAAAATAATAATACTTATTAATAGAAAGTAATATAAAAAAAAGTATTGCACGTAAAATAGAAGCCTTAACACCTGTTAAAAATAAATAAAATATTAAAAATAAAATAACTCCCATATATCTTTTTTTCTCTGACATCCTACATCTTTTAAAAATCTTTAAAAGCATTGTACTAATTAATGTTATATGCATACCAGAAATAGCAAACAAATGACTAATACCATTATTCCTATATGATAAAACTATCTCATCTTTTATATCTTTAGTATCTCCTAAAATAAAAGCTTTAAAATATGCTCTATTAATACTTTTATCAATTTTTGTAATAATCTTTTTCTTTAACTCATAAAAAATATTACTATTTTTCTTAATAACTTTTACTTTAGACACTTTGAATATAAAATATATCTTTTGATTGTATAAATATCTTTTATAATCAAAAGTATTTAAAATCCCTGACTTTTTAATATCCTCTACCTGTCCATGAACAACTATTAAATCATTAAGATTAAAATTAATTAAATAATCATCATCAAAATAACAAAGAACTTTTTCCTTACCATAAATAATTACATTTAAACCTGTATCATTTTTTCGTATTTCTCTAACACGACCAGTAATTATTTTAGTATCATCAGAATACTTACTAGTATTTACGTGAAATATCCTAAACAAAGTAATAATTGCTATCAATATAAATAAAAAGTAAAATACAAAATCACACAGTAATATTTTCCTTAATCTTAGCAAAAAGACTTTCTCCTATTCCAGAAACATTCATAATATCCTCGATTGCTTTAAAATCACCATTTTCTATACGATAATTGATAATATCCCTTGCCTTTGCCTCACCTATTCCACTTAACGTAGTAAGAACCTCTAATGTTGCCGTATTAATATTAACCTTCTTGCTTCTTATATTATTACTACTATCATTAACACTAGCATTATTAAAAAAATCATCAACTACCTTTTGACTATTCTTACTATTTAAAACTTCCTCTTTACTATTTACTATGATAACCATTTCATCAAAAACCTTCTTACTAAGATTTATTAAAGAAGTATCAGCATTATTTTTAAGTCCACCAGCTAAATTTATAACATCAATTACCCTAGTTTCCAAATCAACTTCATATATTCCAGGTTTTACAACTTGTCCTTTTATATCAACCACTATCTTTTTTTGCTTATCTAAATTGCTATCATCATTTTCTTTTAAAATATCAGAATCACTAATAGAATCTTTTTTATTACCACTATCAATATCACTATTTTCATCACTACCATTTTTTACTAAACTTTTTTCTACCACCTTACTTTCACTTTCAAGTTCCAAAAAATAATAAATACCAATTCCCAAGGAAATAATAATTATTAAAATACTTATTACTAAAATAATAATTCGTTGTATTTTTTCCTTATTACTATTAATAATTTCATGTTTACCCATAAAAAATAACCTCCTCTAAAGAGATTATTCAAACATTTTTTATCTTTTTCCCTTTTTTCCTTTTCTTTCTTTTGCCTCTTTTTGCATATTTTCTAAATATAATCTATTCTCTATATTAACACGTTGTACAAATGTCAAAGAAAAAACCAAAGTAATACAAAAACTACCACCATAAGAAAGAAATGGAAGTGGAACACCTGTAAGTGGTAAAAGTCCAAAAACTCCACCCAAATTAACAACTATATGAATAAATATCAACATAGCAACCCCATAACAAATCAAAGAACCCCTTTGCGTAACACTATCTTTACCAATTTTTAAAATACGTCCAATAATAAGAAAATACAAAACAAAAATAACTGAAGCTCCAACTAAGCCAACTTCTTCCATAATTATAGCAAAAATAAAATCTGTATGTGCCTCTGGTAAATATAAATATTTCTGAGTACTATTTCCAAATCCTACACCCTTAAAACCACCATTATTAATAGCAATATAAGCATTACAAACCTGATTACCAGACGAATAAAATTTTTCCTTACTACAAGGATTTCCATATTCTAAAAGTCTATTCTTCTGTCCTTCTGTTAAAATAGAAAAGCCAGTAGATGAAAGTGTTATAACAACAATAGCAATTAATCCTACTGCAAGAGTAACAGATTTTCGTTTTATCTCTTTTTTCATAGGAACAATTAAAAACATTAAAATAACCAACAAAGAAAAAATAATAGTAGTACCCAAATCCGGCTGAAAAAAGATAATTCCAGCAACACAAACACTTAAAGCAACAGGTGCTAAAGTATAACTATAACTATCTAATTTATCCTTATAATGATCATAATAACAGGAAAAAAAAACGATTATAATTAACTTTATAAACTCACTAGGCTGCAATGAAAATGGCCCAAAAGCAATCCAACTTCGAGCATGACCTTTAGTCATACCAGCTATTCTAACAACAAAAAGTAAAATAATATCAACTATTAAGGCAATAGATGAAAGAAAATAATAAGTATTGGTTTTAAAATGCAAAATAATAATTCCAATAATACATGCAGAAATCAAGAAAAATAACTCTTTTCTAAAAAAAACATAAGGACTAGCACTATATCTCATATAAGCTGTAACATTAGAAGCCGACAAAATCATAATAAGACCAAAAATAAAAAGAATTATAGAGATTACTAGAAGAGGTTTATCAATATTTTTAAATATTTTCTGCACTTTAGCACCATCCTCTCTTGAAACTCTATACTATATATTCTATTTTATCACAAATTTAATAAAGTAGTTAAAAGATAATTTATAAACTTTACATATCTTTACTTAAGTAACTATTTATAATAACACTTTTTGACTATAAAGAATATTTTATATTAGATAAGGAGGTAGAAAGTATGTATTTTAACGGAGGATCTTCTTGCGGATGCGGATGCTCTAGTTTCAATCCAGGATTTGTTCAATTTAATCCTTGCTGCAACTGGCAAGGAAATAATAACAATTCTAATTATGCAATCATTTTAGTATTATTCATTCTTTTAGTAATCGTTATTGGATCTAGATTCACAAGATAACAAAAAAAGGTGTACTTGAATGTACATCTTTTATATTTATTAAATATAAATATTTACTGTTTTCTTCTTATATCATCATCTAAGCTTTTAATTAGCCTTTTTGTACGCTTACTACAGTAATTTTCAACTTTATAATCTACAACTTTCTGCTGTACTTGACCAGCTTTATCAAGTATATCATTAGCTTTTGAAACAAATGGTCTTACAAAATCACTGTTAGCAATTAATCTAATTTTACTAATATTATTTCCATCAATTACTTTATCATCTACTCCATAATTTTTCTTATTGATTTTTTTATCTCTTTCAGCCATATAAAGAACTGTTTTAATAAATTCTAATGTCTCAACATCATCAATATTATTTTCTTTTAACATATCTACAAAATAATCCATAGCAAATGTTAAGTTATAACTACTTAAATACCAATATGCAGTAAAACTTGAAGAGTCCCCAAAACCAATTTTTGAAAAGTCAACAGTATCCTTTTCCTTAAAGATATCGACATTTCTAACAAAGTTATCATTATCATCATATAACTTAACACCGTCTTCTATTCCCTCTTTAATAAACCTCATATCAAAATATTCATCTTTAAGAAGTTCTATAAAAAATTTTTTTCCAAAGTTTTCCCTATACTTGTCTATTTTATGAACATTCCTTTGAAGGTCCAAATATACATTACATAAATTCTCTCTTTGAAAATCTTTAAACTTTAAAACATGATTATTAAGATAACAAATTAATAAATTACACATTTCTCTAACTTCAGAACTTTTTGAAACACTTCTAAATTTATTAACTGTGTTAACAACTGTATTGATATATAAATCATCTAAGAAAAGAAAGCTATCTATTCTAACTAAATCTCCAAATACTAATAAAAAATCTTCTATATTATTTTCATATATTTCTACTAATTTTTCACTATCAAAAGTCATAATTTGTGTTCTAATCAATAGGCAATCTGATACGCTCTCTACTAATTGCATTTTCTTCACTCCTTCTTTTTATTTTAAATAACTGTTTATATATATCCATGTATCTATCAACTAAAATAAATTGCATTCCATCTTTTATTTCATTTGGAATATCTTCTAAATCTTTTTCATTTTGTCTTGGAATAAAAATTTTCTTTATTCCATTACGATTAGCTCCTATAACTTTTTCACGTACTCCACCAATTGGTAATATTTTTCCTCTTAATGTAAGTTCTCCAGTCATAGCAACGTTAGTATGTATTCTAGTATCTGTAAATAATGATATCAAAGTAGTTGTAAGAGCAACACCCGCACTTGGACCATCTTTTGGAATAGCACCCTCTGGTACATGGATATGAATATCACTAGTTTCGATTAAAGAATAAGATATTTTAAATTCTTTATGATTTGCTTTGATATAACTAAGTGCAAGTATTGCTGACTCTCTCATAACTTCTCCCAGACTACCAGTAAGAGTTAATTCACCCTTTCCTGGATAAAAAGTTGCTTCTATTGGTAAAATATCCCCACCATATGGAGTATAGGCAAGACCATTTACAACACCGACTCTTCCCAATATATCATTTACACTATCTAAATACTTTCTTTTACCCAAATATTTATCAATATTAATATTATCGATAGCAAATTCATCATCACTTAAAGTTGTTACAATAATCTTAACAATTTTTCTAAGAATACTAGCAATATTTCTTTCTAAATCCCTGACTCCAGCCTCTTTGGTATAATTACGAATAATCTCTAAAACAGCCGAATCACTAAACTTAACCTGTTTTTCTTTTAATCCATGTTCTTTAATTTCCCTTGGAATCAAATAATTTTGTGCAATATCTAATTTTTCATATTCTGTATAAGAAGATAGTTCTATCACTTCTAAACGATCACGAAGTTCGATAGGAATTTGTTCAACATAATTAGCCGTTGTAATAAACATAACCTTAGATAAATCAAATTCTTCTTCGATATAATGATCGACAAAAGCATTATTTTGTTCTGGATCGAGAACTTCTAGCAAACTACTTGCAGGGTCACCCTTAATATTTTTGGTCATCTTATCAATTTCATCTATTATAAAAACTGGATTCATTACTCCTGCTTTTTTCATTCCACTTATAATAAGACCTGGTGAAGAACCAATATAGGTTCTTCTATGACCTACTATAGAAGCCTCATCATTGATTCCACCAACTGAAATTTTAATATATTTTCTACCAATTGCTGTTGCAATACTTTTTGCTAAAGAAGTCTTTCCAACACCAGGAGGACCAACCAAGCATATAATCGGACTTTTAAGTTCCTTAGTATTCTGTTTAACAGCCAAGTATTCTAAAATTCTATTCTTTACTATATCTAAACCAAAATGACTTTTATTCAAATCTTCACTTACTTTAGTCAAGTTAAAAACATCTTTAGTATATTTTCCCCAAGGAAGTGAAATCATCCAATCTATATAATTACGAATATTACCAATTTCAGGTGATGATGAATTATTATATTCATATCTATCAAGTTCTAAATAAAGTCTTTTTTTAATTTTATCTGGACAGTCTAATTCATCTATTTGCTTTTTCAATAAACTTATTTCACTATCTTTATCGTGAATATCACCAATTTCTTCTCTCATTAATCGAATCTTTTCACGTAATATAAAATCTCTTTGATTTTTATCTAAATCACTTGCCAATTCATCATCTATTTTTTTCTCTAGCTCAATTATCTTTAAATCCTGATTCATATCATCAAGTAACATCTTAGCTCGAACAACTGGGTTTAATTCTGTTAAATAACTAAGCTTTTTACTATAATCTATTTGCAAATTAGAAGCTATCAAATCAGTAAGTTGATCTAAGTTAATACTACTATCAATACTAGTAGCCATACTATTACTAATATATGGATTTAAATCCACATAATTATCAAAAGTCCTCTTAAGACTTCTTATATATGCCTGTTCTTCTGTCCTCTTTAAAATAATATCTTCAGGTAAAACGATATCTGCTTCAAACAAATCTTCAATATGTCTATATCTTGCTACCTTAACACGTCTTTGTAAAATAATAGATATTCTCGTTTTGCCATTAGGCATATCTATTTTTGTCTTTATTGTTGATAAAATACCAATATTAGGTAAATCAGTCACTTCTATATCAGTTTCCAATGGATCAATTGAATTTATTAATAAAATTTGTCCATCGTAATGATTATCAGCAAGAGTAAGTAACTGTTTATCAATAATTGAATCAAATTCAAGTCTAGCTTCAGTTAAAGGGAAAAACACTACATTTTTAAGTATTAACACTGGAAGATTTTTTGCCATGAAACTACACCCTCTCCTCGAAACTAATTGTTTTCTATTATAATTCAATCACTATTTAAAAGCAACATACTAAACACTTTTTTACATAATTTTTTTCTGGAAAATAATACCAAAAAGTAGTACAATACGTACTACTTAAAATATTCTTCAATAACATCCAAATCACAATACTTTAGATATTGATTTCCTACTGCCATATAATCATCTACTCCCTTACCAGCTATTAAAACAATATCATCTTCTTTTGCTATAGATAAAGCTTTAAAAATGGCCTCTTTTCTATCGATAATTCTCTCATAATTATTAAGATTAGTATCACTTACTAAATCATCTATTATATTATCGACATCTTCACATCTTGGATCATCCATAGTAAAAATAACATAATCAGAATTTTCTAAAACAATTTTTCCCATCGGACCTCTTTTAGAAATTTCTCTTCCTCCAGCAGAACCAGTAACTGTAATAATTTTTCCCTTTTTCATATTATTTAAAGATGGATAAAGATTTAAAAAGGCATCTGGCGTATGAGCATAATCTAAAATAATTTTATAATTCTGACCATACTCTAAAAACTGTAATCTTCCAGGAATAGTTTTTAAATTTTTGATACTTTTTACAACATTTTCAATAGAAATATTTAAGTATTCAAGTAAAAGTAACATAGCAGCCATCAAATTATAAACATTAAACTCTCCAATTAAAGGACTGTCAAAAGAGTACATCTTATCTTTGTAAGAAACTGTTATCTTCATAAAAGTATTATCATATTTATAATCAACTAATCTTAATGTAGCATCCATTTTCTTTCCGTATGTAACAACACGAGAACGACAAGCTAAAATTTCCCTTTCAAAATATTTATCTTCTGTATTTAAGATACAAAGACCACTATCTTTTACACTTTTTAAAAGTTCAAGTTTACAATCAACATAGTTATCAATCGTTTTATGAATATTAAGATGATCTTCTGTTATATTTGTAATTATACCAACATCAAAGATAACATCAATAAGCCTTTTTCTAAAGAAAGCCTCACTACTAGCTTCCATACTAAGATATTTACACCCTGACTTAACAAATTTATCAAAATACATATAAAGTCTATCAGCATCAGGCGTTGTATTTCTAATTTTTTGATTGAACTTACTACACTTAATACCATTAGTTCCCATATACCCACAAATATCATCACCAAGCATATCTTGAATTATACTAGTAACAGTCGTTTTACCATTAGTGCCAGTAACTCCAAATAAAGCTGGATTTCCATTTTTATAATCATATAACTTCTTAGCTAATTTTGTAAGTTCAGTATCTGTATTATCAACATAAATAACAGGAACAGATTTTTTTCCTATATCACGACTAGCTACTATACAAGAACACCCATTACTTATTGCTTCATCAACAAATAAATGTCTATCAAAATTAACTCCACTAACACAAACAAAAATATCACCATCTTTAACTTCTTTCGAATTAATTGATATACCTCTAACTAAAACATCACTATCTATATTATATAATTCACTTAGCTTTTTCATATACTTACCTCCTAAAATTACGATAAGATTTTATTACTTTAGGATTATTTAAATCCTTCTCATAAATTGCTAGTAATACATCATCTTGATCAACAAACATGATAAAATCTGTATCAATTTCTAATTCTATCTTACATCCATTTTCTATTTTAAATTTTAATCTATCTTTAACTACCATTTTAGGAATATATAAAAGAGCTTGTTTAATATTAATTAACTTATCAAAACTAACATCATCTATTGAAATACTATCATTAATATGAAAATTACCCTGTTCAATTCTTCGAAGTTTTTTCATTGTCATAAAAACTCCTAATCGATTAGCAATATCTCTAATTAAACTTCTAATATATGTTCCCTTGCTAACTTTAACTATAAAAGAAAAGGTATTACTTGTTTTATCATATTCATATAGTAAAGAAATGTTCTTTATCTCTACCTCTCTCTTAGGTAAAATAACTTGTTCATTACTCCTAGCATAATCATATAATCTTTTACCATTAACTCTAACAGCCGAATAAAGTGGTACTTCTTGTTCATATTTTCCAATGAAAGATTTTAAAACCTCAGCTAGTTTCTTATTATCGATAACAAAGTCATGTGAAGAATCCAACACTTTTCCTGTAATATCTAATGTATCTGTTAAAATACCTACCTCAACTGTTGCAATATATGTTTTTTCATCACTAGTAATAAGATTACTAATCTTAGTTGCATCATTTACTAAAACAACCATTACACCTGTTGCAAGGGGATCAAGTGTTCCAGTATGCCCTACCTTTTTAGTTTTCAAAATAGAAGAAACTTTATTAACAACATCTCTAGAAGTAACACCCTCAGGCTTATCTATAATTAAAATACCACTCTCCATAAAATCACCACACTAAATAATTCTATTTATATACTATCATAAATTAAGACAAAGAAAAAGGAAAAAAATTTTCCTAACACTAAGTACTTACTAAAAAAAATTTACTATTTGTTAATATGTAAACAAACATACTCTTAAACTATTTAAACTAAATTACTTCTATTATTTACATATAACTAATAAAACTATTTTTATGACAGTTTAAAATAAACATTTAATTTTCTAAAACATAGATAACATATAAAAAAAGAAGCAACTAATTTGCCTCTTTACTCATTTTCCTCATCATTTATCTTTTCAATCAAATCCTCAATTTTTTTGCCATATTCAATAGATGTATCAAAGATAAACTTTAACTCAGGAGTATGTCTTATATCTATCCTTTGAGATAATTCACTTCTTATAAAACCACTTGCTTTATTCAAAGCTCCTAATGTTGTTTCTCTTTTACTATCATCCAAAACTGTAAAATAAACTTTTGCAAAACTAAGATCACTTGTAATATCACAATCTGTAATTGTTACAAATTTTATATCATCATCTTTTATTTCTTCAAGTAGTATTTGACTAATTTCTTTAACAAAACTACTATTTAATCTTTCTATTTTTACATTCATATATAATTAATACAATTAACTTGACATCAATAAAATATGTCACTTGTTCCCTTCTATATATATTTTTATATTTATAACTACATCATCTACTTAAAAGTCCACTAGTATATGATACATCAAATAAAGTACATTAACCACATTAATTTATAAACTATCTTTTAACTTCGATTAACTCATAGGCTTCAATAATATCATTTTCTTTAATATCTTGGTAATTTTCCAATGTAACACCACAATCCATTCCTTTAGAAACTTCTTTTACTTGATCTTTTTCTCTTTGAATTGATGCAATATTACCATTATAAATAACTACCCCATCTCGAATAAGTCGAGCCATTGATTTAGACTTGATATTTCCAGTTATGACATGGCATCCTGCAATATTACCAACCTTAGAAAATTTAAAAATCTGTCTAATTTCAAGACTACCAGTTACTTTTTCTTCAAATTCAGGTTCTAACATTCCTAGGATTGCTTTTTCCATATCTTCAACCAATTTATAAATAATATCATACAATCTAATTTCAATACCTGCATCTTTTGCAGCATCTACAACATTACTACTTGGTCTAACATTAAAACCAATCAAAATAGCATTACTTGCCTTAGCTAAAACAACATCACTTTCAGTAATTGTTCCAACACTTGATCTAATAACATTAATTCTAACGTCATCATTTGTTAACTTTTCTAGTGATGACTTAACAGCTTCACTACTACCATTAACATCTGTTTTAACTATAACATTTATTTCCTTAATTCCCTCTTTTATAGCACCAAACAAATCTTCTAAAGTCATTCCACTTTTATTAGAATCAGCCTCTCTACTTCTAAGTCTTCTCTCTTCTGCCACTTGCTTAGCTTTTTTCTCATTTTCAAAGGCCATAAATCTATCCCCTGCCATAGGTGGTTCATTTAAACCAGTTATTTCAACTGGTGTAGATGGAAGTGCTTCTGTAATATCCAAACCATGATCATTTTTTAAAGTTCTTACCTTTCCTACACTAGTACCTACAACAATTGGGTCCCCAAGACGAAGAGTACCATTTTGAATTAAAATAGTAGCAATCGTTCCAACCTGCCTATCAAGACGAGATTCAATTACTGTACCAGTTGCATAACGACTAGGGTTTGCTTTTAATTCAGCCATTTCACTAACTAATAAAATATTTTCAAGTAAATTATCTATTCCCATTCCAGTTTTAGCACTAATCTTGCTAACTATTATATCTCCTCCCCATTCTTCTGGAGTAAGATTATAACTAGCTAATTCAGTAAGTACTTTATCAGGATCTGCACCTGGTTTATCCATCTTGTTAATAGCAACAAGTATTGGAACCTTAGCTGCCTTAGCATGATCTATTGCTTCTTTAGTTTGAGGCATAACACCATCATCTGCTGCAACAATTATGATAACGATATCAGTAACACTTGCACCTCTTGCACGCATTTCTGTAAAAGCTTCATGTCCAGGTGTATCTATAAAAGTAATCTTCTTACCATTTAATTCAACCTGATATGCACCAATTGCCTGAGTTATTCCACCAGCTTCACCCTCTGCAACAGAAGAATTACGAATTGCATCAAGTAAACTAGTTTTACCATGATCAACATGTCCCATAATTGTTACAACTGGAGGTCTTTCTATCAAATCCTCATCATTATCATGAATTTCATATTTTTCAAAATTAACAATATCTTGTGTTTCTTCATTCTTAAGCTGTTTATCATAATCAACCACTAACATTTCACATACATCAAAAGAAAGTGATTGATTAATATTAGCCATAACATTTAAAGACATTAACTTCTTAACAAGTTCAATTGGATTAACTCCTAAACTATCAGCTAAATCTTTAACAGTCATACCATTTTTATACAAAATGATACTACTATCTTCAGCATTTTCATTAGATTTAAGTTTTTCTCTATGTTTATAAAGATTCTTTTTATCCTTTAAAAAACTAGAATTATCTTCTTTCTGATTAACTTGCTTCTTTACT
The DNA here is from genome assembly GCA_947569245.1 of uncultured Mycoplasmatota bacterium. GTDB lineage: Bacteria > Bacillota_I > Bacilli_A > RF39 > UBA660 > CATKEA01. The sequence continues at coordinate 13,699 of CANORV010000025.1, forward strand.
TTTCTTTTGTTTTCTTCTTTAACTAATCTAGTGTTATTAGCTAAATCTTCTACTTTTTCAAAGAATTCATCATCATCATAGTCATTTTCTTCATCATTATCTAAATTATTTGTACTATCATCATCATTTTGACTATTATCTTCTATAGCAAGTGCATTATCCAAAATAATAATATCTTCTTCACTTAAAATATCATCATCATGAACCTTTTTAATATCTAACTTCCTACACAACTCTAGAATCTCTTCAACCTTTTTGTTTACATCCATAGAATATTCTAAAATACTCATCATGAAAACCACCTACTTTCTTTATATTTTAACCAATTTTACTTCTTATCTCATCATAGATATTATCTGGTATTTCAATTTCTAAAGCTCTATTTAAAGCCTTTGTTTTTTTAGCTTTTTCAAGTACCATAATATCTTTCTTAATATATGCTCCCTTACCATTCATTTTTCCTGTTTCATCTATTTTCACTTCTAACTCTGGTGTTCTAACTATTCTAAGTAATTCACTTTTAGGATACTTCTCACGAGTTACAACACAGCTTCTCATTGGTATTTTTCTTTGCTTCATGTTACTCTTCTCTAAAACTAATTCCAAGCTCACTAGCTTGTTTACTAGTTTTTACATCAATTTTATAGTGTGTCAATTTTGAAGCAAGACGAGCATTTTGTCCTTTTTTACCAATAGCAAGTGAAAAATTATCTCCATCAGCAATTACTAAAGCCTCTTGTTTTTTTGCATCCATTATAAGTACTTTTAAATCTTTAGCAGGACTTAAAGCATTTTTAATAAACACTTGTGGATCTTTATCATATTTAACAATATCAATTTTTTCACCATGTAATTCTTCTAAAATACGAGCAATTCTAGTACCTTTTTCACCAATACAAGAACCAATTGGATCTATTTTAGAATTTTCTGAATATACGGCTACTTTACTTCTAGAACCAGCATCCCTTGCAACAGAATATACTAAAATTGTTCCATCATTTATTTCTGGAATTTCAAGTTCAAATAATCTTTTAATAAAACCATAATGACATCTAGATAAAAGAATTAATAATCCTTTTCCATTATTATCAACCTTACTAACGTAAACTTTTATCTGACTTCCCATAACGATTTCTTCACCAGGAATACACTCTCTCTTAGGTAAAATACCATTACTTCGTCCAAGATTAATATAATAGTTATCACTATCTTTTAACTCTACTGTACCAATAAGCATTTCATCTTGCTTATCTCCAAATTCTTCCATCAAACTATTTCTTTCAGCTTCACGCATCTTTTGAACTAATACTTGTTTAGCAGTAGAAGTTGCTACTCTTCCAAAATCTTTTGGAGTAACTTCAGTATCAATTGTATCTCCAACTTCAACTAATTTATTTATTTTTCTAGCATCAGTTAAAGATATTTCAACATCCATATCGATTCCATCAGATTCTTCATCATCTAAATTTTCATCTTCAACAACAGTAAGATAAGAAAAAACCTTAATATCTCCTGTTTTTTTATCAATAACAATTTTCACATTTTGTAACTGATCAAAGTTCTTTTTATAAGCTGCCATCAAAGCTGCTTCCATTGCCTGAAAAACAATTTCCCTATCTATTCCTTTTTCTTTTTCTATTAAGTCAACTGCCTTAATAAATTCTTTTCCATTCATAATTACTCATCTCCCTTTTCCTTTGCATAAACATCTAATGTATAAGATTCTTCAATTAAATTAAGTTTATCAATTATTGGATTTAATATTCTAGTTGCCATAACTACTGTATTTAAGGATATTATCTCATCTCTATCTAAAACAATAGTAAGTGTTTTTTCATTATTCTCATTTACAACATAAACATCATCAATAACGACATTAAGTTGATCAAGCTTATTTCCGACTGCTTCGATAACTTTTTCTTTCATATACTCCTCCTGATACAAATATAAAGAGTGGTATAAGTACCACTCCAGTTGTAACTAAATTATATCACAGATTTTACAATTTACATAGAAAAAATGTTAATTTTTTAAAAAATAACCAAAAAAAGACGAATATGTGCTAATATTATACTATAATATAATATCAATTGAGGTGATTTTATGACATTTAATGTTATCGTTTTTTCTTTAGTATTTTGTATTACAATAATTCCTGTATTTTATATAAAAAATAAATTCGAACTAAAAAAAAGTAAAAAACAAAATCTTATTTATACCATCATCTGGATGCTTATTTCTCTAGTATTAAGTTTTTTAATTTTAATACTAGCAAAAATCAAGTTATCTTATGAGACACTTATTCCAACAAGTATTTTTGGATCAATCTTAAATTATTTTATCTTAAATGAACAAATCAATACTAAAACAGTTACTAAAACACTTATCATCTTTTTATGTTTCTTCTTTTCAAGTTTATTACAGTATATTCCAATTACATTATTTAATATTAAAAAGATTACTATAAATACTCAAGTATTGTTAACTTGTTTTTCTGACTCTTGTTTAATATTTCTATTATTAAAGGTTTATTATAAGGAATTAAAGGAAGAATTTATTGTTTTTAGAAAAAATTTCAATGAATATATAGATACTGCTTTTAAGTATTATTTTATCGGACTTTTAGTGATGGTAGTATCAAATGTTATAATTAATTTTTTAACACCAACCAACATGGCTAGTAATGAGGAAAGTATTCAGAAAATGATTGAAGCTAGTCCCTATCTTACTTTAATCTGTACTGCTTTTTTTGCTCCAGTAATTGAGGAGTTAGTATTTAGAAAATCTTTTAGTAAAGCTTTTAATAATAAGTATTTATTTATTATTATATCTGGATTAGTTTTTGGAGGGCTTCATGTTGTTTTATCAATAAGAGGTTGGTATGATTTACTTTATTTGATTCCATATTGTTCTTTAGGATTTAGTTTTGCAATTATTTATTCTAAGTATGATAACATCTTTCCAACTATTACGATACATGCTCTTCATAATGCAATTATAACAATTATCTCAATTATTTCATTTATGGTGATTTTATGAATAATGCAATGAGTCGTGAAGAAAGAAGTAATTTACTTCTAAAAGAAATGGAAGATAAGGAAAAACGAGAAAAACTTCATAAAAGAATTAGACACTTTTTAATTTTCTTTTTTTCTTTTTTAACTATTATTTTTTCAGTGTTTCTCTATATGAGATTTGTTGCTACTTCTAATTTAATTGTTAAAGAGCATAAGGTTACAAATAGTAGTCTCCCAGATAGTTTTAATGGTTTAAAAGTTGTACATTTTACTGATTTACATTATAATTCAACTGTTAATAAGAATGTTTTAGAAAATATAGTGAAAAAGATTAATAATTTAAAGCCAGATATTGTTGTTTTCACAGGTGATTTAGTAAGTGAAGAGGATTTACTAACTGATAAAGATATAAGTGATATTATTACTCTTTTTAATGAGATAAATTGTACTATTGGTAAATATACTATAAAGGGAAATCACGATTATCATAATGATTATTTCAATAAGGTTTTTGATCAAACAGATTTTATTTTTCTCGATAATACTTATGATTTAATTTATTATAAGGATAATAGTCCTATTTTAATTAATGGAATAGGTTCTAGTATCAAAGGTGATAGTAATATAGATAAGGCATATATCCCACAAACAGAACAAGATCTATTCACTATAACATTAGTTCACGAGCCAGATACTTTAGATGATATTTTATTAAAATACAGAGTCGATTTATGTCTTTCAGGACATTCTCACAATGGACAAATAAGACTACCGTTTATTGGAGCATTAACAACTATTGAAGGAGCAAAAAAATATGATGATGCCTATTACAAGGTAAATAAAACAGATTTGTATGTATCTGGAGGCCTTGGAACAAGTATATTTAAATTAAGGCTATTCAATAGACCAAGTATTAATTTTTATAGATTAACAAAATAAAAATACCAGTTCAAACCACATTGAATTGGTATTTTCTTTATCTATTAGGAAATAAGTTCCCCCTTTACAACGTTTGAATTTGATGATTTGGTTGCTATCATTTTATCTACTAAATCACTGGTTTCTGAGGTGTAGTTTACTTTTATCAAGGCACCATCATTAATTGCAGCATTAATAAACATAGATGTATATGAAGTATTAATATTTAATATAGTAATAGTTGTAGTCAGAGCTTTACAACCACTAAACATACTATACATTGTTGTTACTTGACTTGTATCAAAATTACTTAAATCGAGACTTTCTAAACTTCTACATCCAATAAACATAACATACATATTTACGACGTTACTTGTATCAAAGTTACTTAAATCGAGACTCGTTAAACTACTACATCCATTAAACATAGCATACATACTTGTTACCTGACTTGTATCAAAACTGCTTAAATCGAGACTCGTTAAACTACTACATCCTCTAAACATAGATTCCATTGTTGTTACCTGACTTGTATTGAAACTGCTTAAATCGAGACTCATTAAACTACTACAATTATAAAACATATATGCCATTGTTGTTACACTGTTTGTATTGAAACTGCTTAAATCGAGACTCGTTAAACTACTACAATTATAAAACATATATGCCATTGTTGTTACACTGTTTGTATTGAAACTGCTTAAATCTAGACTTGTTAGACTATTACATCCATTAAACATTTCTTGCATTGTTGCTACTTGACTTGTATTAAAACTACTTAAATCAAGACTTGTTAAACTACTACATCTTGAAAACATACTCCCAGTATATGTTACTTTGCTTGTATTAAAACTAC
>CANORV010000026.1 GCA_947569245.1 uncultured Mycoplasmatota bacterium
CCAATCATTTCCTTTAAAATAATATCTTTCTAGTTCTACTTGATCCCAACATACGCCAACTTTATTTTTAATAATTTCTTTAGGACTTTGTAAAATATAATTATCTGAATAAGATTCATCAACTATATTATGTTTATTATTGGTTTTATCCATCCAACCATATTCTATATTTTCCATTAAATTCATAATTTCAAATTCATTATAATAATCCCAAATATTAAGTTGACCTTTTGCTTTTATAAATTTTATAGGTTCGACACTATCTAGTATCCAGGCATATCTGCCTTCTTTATATTCACCACAAATATATTCTTGATAGTTATTCTTTTTCATTTCTTCTACATACTCTTTTGTCATATAAATACAATCAACCAAATTGCATTTGCAAATAATATTTCCAAAGTTCATATTTTTATTTTCAACTAAAAACATCAATTCTTTATTCTCTAAAACATTTTTAGATGGTTTAGTCATATTTGCATGAATATATAATTCTCCTCTATAATTTGTTTTCCAACTTCTAGTTTCAATTAACTTCTTTTTTTCGTATATCAAAGTTGCAAAAGGTTCTGTCAAACTTAATACTTTCATAGAAATCACCTATAGATATTATAACACATAAAAAGGCATTTCTTATCAAATGCCCTAAATTTGTACTTATTTTCTCTTTATATTTTTAGTCTACCATAAATTATCACACTTGTGGAACATTATGCATTATTGTACGATGTATTTGTCTTTCTTGAACTGGTTCCATAATTGGAGAAGCCATTCCACCCATCATATTTGCATTCATCATATTACCACCCATTGGCATTTGATTATTGAAATCAATATCAACATCAACATTCATATTATCGGCAGTAAAATTTTGATTTACTTCGTTTTGACGCCCACAGCGGCATTCTTTATTAAACATTTTTATTTCCTCCTATCTAGTTTATTATATTGCTAATTAAAAACTTGATACATGTCCTTTGCCTAGATGAAAGAAAATTTTTTATACTTTTTAAAATGGTAATTTCATATTGCCATTAGTCATCTGCTTCATCATTTTTTTCATTTGTTCAAACTGTGTAAGTAACCTATTAACTTCCTGAACAGAAAGTCCACATCCCTTAGCAATTCTTGTTTTTCGACTTGCTTTAATAATATCTGGATTACGTCTTTCCTTAGGTGTCATAGAAAGAATTATTGCCTCAACATGACTCATTTGTTTTGGATCAATATTAATATTGTTAAGCCCCATTTTTTTTGCACCTGGAAGTAACTTTAACAAGTTTTCCAAAGGTCCAAGTTTTTTTATTTGTTTCATTGTAGATAAAAAGTCCTCTAAATCAAATTTACCACTTTGCATTCTTTTAGCTGCTTTCTCTGCTTCTTTTTCATCTATTGCTTCACTAGCTTTTTCAACTAATGAAATAATATCTCCCATCCCAAGAATTCGTCCTGCCATTCTTTCGGGATCAAACGTATCAAGACCATCTAATTTTTCACTAACACAAACAAACTTAATTGCTACATTAGTTAAATACCTAACTGATAAAGCAACTCCACCTCTAGTATCTCCATCTAATTTAGTTAAAATAACCCCTGTAAGAGTTAAATTATCATTAAACCCCTCAATAACGTTAATGGCATCCTGCCCCATCATTGAATCAATAACCAAAAGTGTCTCATCAGGATTAATTTTTGCAACAATATTTTTCAATTCTTGCATTAACTCTTCATCAATATGAAGCCTTCCTGCTGTATCAATTAAAACATAATCGAAACCGTTATTACGAGCATATTCTAAAGCATTACCACATATCTCAACAGGATTCTTTTTTCCTTCTTCATAAACTTCTATATTAAGCTCTTTACCCAACTGTTTCAATTGATCAATTGCTGCTGGTCTATAAACATCACATGCTACTAATAGAGGCTTTTTAGCATGTTTTTTACGTAAAAAGCAAGCTAACTTTGCTATTGTTGTAGTTTTACCACTACCTTGCAATCCAACTAACATAAGTGTTGCAGGATTACCATTTAAATTTAAAGGTGAACTTTCTCCACCTAAAAGTTCAACAAGCTCATCATGTACGATTTTAACAAACAAATCTCCTGGTTTAATGCTCTTTTGAACATCTTCTCCAAGTGCCTTAGTACGAACTTTATTGGTAAATTCTTTAACTACCTTATAATTAACATCCGCTTCAAGCAGTGCAAGTCTAATTTCACGCATTGCATCACTGATATTATCCTCTGTAATCTTTCCATACCCTTTAATTTTATGAATTGCATTTTGCAAACGATCTCCTAGTGTTTCAAACATTTTGTATTCCTCCCATCAGTCATATCAATATTATAAAGAAAACAAAAACCAAAAGATTTTCAAAAAAAGTTCTTCTAAAAATTCTCTAAATCTCACGATTTGTTTTTCTACTTCTTAAAATATATCTTTCCTCAACAAACCAATATTTAAAAGTTGTTGCCATACTAATTATTTTTTTCTTTTTATTAATTTTTATCTTTTATCCTTTTATATATTCTTCAATATAATATTTTAATACTACATCTAATATGTTTATATTAACATTTATATACTTATCATTTTTATTGTAATATTTACCATAAGTCCATTTTCTTACACCTAAATATATTCTAACAATATTATTTAGTATACTTTTACATCAGTTATTTCTTCTTAAACTAGAACGATACATAATATCTGCTAGTTATCATCTTTAATGATAGAATTTATTATCTTATGTAAAAATCCCTTTAGTTTTAGATATCCTCTGATTGTTATTTCATCTATCTTAGATAGTTTTATTTTATTATGTTTTCATAACTTGTACCATTATAACTACCTTTTTACAAGCTATTTGATACTTTTATGAAAACTCTTCTTTTTATATTTTAACAAACCACTACCAAAACTAAAGAAATTAAAATAAACTCTATCTAAATCTTCTAAAGCTTTTCTTAAAACACATCCATCCACTTCTTTTAACCAGGAATAAATCTATTTGTAAAGATATTATTCTTCTTTAAATCACTTAATAATAACATTTTACCATTTCTTTTATATGTTTCATCCTACTTATTCAAATAATAATTATATAAAAATCCAATTTTTTACTTTGTTTCTTATTAAGACACATTCTAAACTTATATGCTTTATATATTTTTATGATAATCACATCAAGTAAGCTCATTATATAACACGCACATAAGTTCGTCAACGACTTTTTAATATTTTTTTAATTAATGTAAAAAATTCCCTATAAAAACCAAAAAACTAGCACTTACTAGTTTTTTTAAATGATTGGCATATTTTTTTGCAACAAAAGAAACATAAAAATTATTATTTATCAAGTTCATTAACTCTTTACTTTTTGCAATGGTTTATCCTTTTCATCACGTTGATAGATTACCTCAGACTCACCATATTTTTCACTTACTTTGACACAATTATCACTTATGAACATATTAGTTGTTCTAAATGGGCAAGATAACCCTGATTTCCTAGAAGCCTTAAACAATATCTGGCTATCATCCCCATCACCACCTAAATAAAATGAACCACCATTCATATACAATAAGTTTGCTTTTATCTCAGCTTTTAAAATATCTTTAAATTTATTTAACCTTAAATTAATATCATTATCATCATCGACATAATTAGCTAACACTTGTCTACAAGCAGCAACTCTTTTACTACTGTTTTCTTCATAAATACCTTTTCTTTGTACATCAACCCACCAATTAGCAGCAACCTCTACAATAGATTCCATATTAGCAAGATCATCATTACTCATCGATTGATAATTAATATAAGAATTTGCAATTTTTTTCAATGTATCATTAGTGTAATAAGATTTTACTAAAAATTCCAAATTATTATAAAGAAGAAAATCATGAAGTTTATTTTCCGATAAAATATGATAAGTCAACTTTTCTGTTTGTAAACCATAAAAAAACTGAAATAATTTTGAAGAGTTAAAAATACCAATCATCCTATCCTCTTCATTTCTCTCTAAGATAAAAAAACTAGGAATTCGGCACATTGATTTATCTTCTATCTTAGCTTTTATAAGTTGCTCTATATACAATTTATCTATTGAATAAATATCATTATTAGGCACCTCTTCTACCTCATTTATACCGTTACTATTAAAAAACAAACACATTTATTATTATGATTTACAATTTTAAAAACAAAATTATCTGTATTGGTATAAATTTTTCCACCAATATCTTTACAAAAACCGATATCAGTATTTGAAAAAAGTTTTGCAAGGTAAGAAACCCTCATTATCTTCTTTTCCTCTTCTTTTTCACGTTCTTTAGATAGATTATCACTTAATTTTTTTAAAGTATCAGCTATAAAAGATGACTCTGTATGTACTAAAAAAGCATTATCACACAAACCATACTTTAAAATAGACTCACTAACATATCCTAACAATTCATCGATATCTTTATCTTCCAAAACTACTAAATGTAGTTTCTCTTTTTCTAAATTATCTTTATAAAAGCATGCTAAATCAAAGTATGAAACAGAACAATCATCTACTTTAACAGAATGTGTAGGTCTTTTCATAAAACCTAATTTATCTTCATGTCTCATTATTTTTGAACACAAACAATCAAGTCTTGTATACGAAGAAAAACTTATTACATTTTTATTATCACACTCTGTTATTTCTCTATTCATAATCATAATTTCTCTTAAATATTTTACTGCTTCACTAGCAATTTTTTTACTTTTACTATCACTTAATTCCATTATTACCAACCCCATTAAAAAATATCTACAATAAAATCATAAAATTCTATCATTAATACAAAAAGGTAAATATATCTAACAAAGATGCATTTACCATAAATAATACTTACCTTATTTTACTAGATTCTTGGCTTTATTATTAACTTTTTCGTTAATATTACTATTTATATCAAAAATCTTTACTTCTTTATCTTCACTATCTATATCACTAAGTGAACGTACTGGTAATATATCATTAAAACCAATAACACCATGAGTGTCATATTCTTGTGTTTGTCTTTTTCTTCCTAACTCATAGACAACAATATCACCATCGAAAAGAAAATTACCAATAATATCTTCTCTAGTATCACTATAACTACAAAAATTATAGTCATCATCTAATATTGTTTCTATAGAACAATTAGAAATATAGTGTGCAAAAGCACTATCCCCATCAATTATAACTTTTAACTCTTTAAATGTCATACTTCCATTATTACCAGAACGAATACTAAATTTATATTCTTTTTTAGCATCAACTACATCAACTTCACTATAAAGTGCTTCACCAAATTTATCTTTCATAGCACATTCATGTTGATTACCAAATTCAGCTAATCCCATTAATTTTAAACATAAATTGACTTTTTCACTATTTTGCATAATCTTTTAATCCCCCTGACAAAATATAGTGGTATTATAACATTTTTTTTAAATTGTCAAATTAATTAGTCCATTTACTAACAACGTTACAATTACTACTTTGTGGAAGTGGATTTGGAAGTTCTACTTTAACAATCAAAGGAATTTGAAAAGCGGAACCGAAAACAAGACAATTTCCAATCTGTAAACCCTTTTGTTTTTCGATTGTTTCTTCAGTAATATTTGGAATCATTTTTGTAATATACTCAATATCACGAGGGTGACTCATCTTAAAAATAAAGAAATTTGAACACTGAGAAAGAACAGTATCACTTAAATCAACTGGTCTTTGTGAAATTAAGTTCATAATTACACCATACTTTCTTCCTTCCTTAGCAATACGATCAAAAATATTATATCCAAACAAAAATTCATCACTATCTTTTTGAACATATCTATGTGCTTCTTCAAGAAAGATATTAAATGGAATACTACCACGCTCTATTTTTTTAGAAAAATCAAATATCAATCTAGACATAATCTTAACAATCGATTTGGCAATTACATCATCTATATCTTCCAAATTAATATTTATTATCTGACATTTTTTATTATTATTAATTATTAAACTTGTCAAAAATTGGTCTAAAGTTACAAACTGTGGATAATCAAAAAATTTAGCATTGGTTCCTATAACTAATTCATGAAGTTTAACTCTCAAAGTTATAGCATCAGCATATACATTAGGATTTCTAAGCCATCCTTCACTAATAAGAGCAAAATTAAGTGCATTCTCCAAATCATGTAAAGTATACATATGAACCTTATCTGGTTCATAATTATTAAATTCTGGTTTTATAAAACCATTAACATATTCTGTCAAAAGCACACGCTCACCGAATTCACCAGCAGAGTCAATCAAAAAGCACTCTTGTAACTTTCTAGTATATCCAATACCTTTTACTACTGAATTTAAGTTAAATTCAGGTGTTGGACAAGTATGAAAAATGGAAAATATTTCATCTCTTTTACTTGCAGACATCTGATTAGAATAAAGAATAGACATTATTGCACTAGCAATCAAATGATTTTTATATTGAAGTGCTGTATCATCAGATTGAGAAAATATTTTAACCAATTTCAATGATTTTTCAATAATTGATAATTGTGTATGTGTATTTGCATTTAGAAGTAAAGAAATATCATTTACTCCTAATAGCCATATCGGTATCTTGAAAATATCACCTTTATGAGGACTATTTAAATTAGTTGTAAGAAACCTATAATTATAATTAGGATTTATCTCATTTATTCTTGAAAAAGCTGTATAGTATTCACCTGATGAATCGAAAATCAAAAAATTCGACTTAAATGGTATAAAATTAGGAATATAAAAGACATTTTGTAAAAATCTTGAAACTCCACAACTTTTACCACTTCCACTATTACCAATTATACACATATGATTACTAAAAAGTTCATTCATACTAGCATAAATAGTTCTATTATCATAAAAAATACTAGTACCTAGTGTAATATTTCCATATTCATTAACATTCAAAATTAGTGTATACTCATCATCATTTAGTGTTCTAATAGATGAATCCATACTAGGTTTTCGAAGTACTCCTCCAACAAAACGACCATTAACTATTTCTCCAAGTAATCTAACACTAACCTCATTCTGACTTAAATCCTTAACCTCACTTAAAATTTTTTTCTTACTATCCTCAATAACAAGTGGCATATTCATAATATCAGTTGTTATCTTTGCATCATCTTTTATTTTAATTCGGGCATCATTTTCACCAATATATATAATCTTATCAAACATTTTCTCAAACTCCTATATTAATTCTTCTATTTTTAAAATAAGTTCACTATCTAAATTTCTAATTAAACTTTTTATTCTTAAACTCTTCTCATAAAGATGTAATACCTCTTCATAAAATTCTAATCTATCTAAGGCACTCTTCAATTGATTATAAACAGCATTTCTACTAACATCCATATTAGAAGAAATCTCTCCAAGTGACAAATCATTAAAATAATAATCTTCGAAATATTTCCTTTGTTTATCTGTAAGAAGTTCCCCATAATAATCGTATAAATTATTCATATAAATCTTTCTATCCATTACTTTACACCTACATCATATCTTTAAATAAACCATATATATATTTTTCAATATCAAATACTTGTAAATCTTCTTTTCCCTCACCAAGTCCAATATACTTAACAGGTAAATTTACTTCTTCTTTAATAGCTAAAACAATACCACCCTTAGCAGTCCCATCTAACTTAGTAAGAACAATTCCTGTAATATCAGTTATTTCTTTAAAACTTTTAGCTTGACTAATACCATTTTGTCCTGTTGTTGCATCGATTATTAATAAAGTTTCATGAGGAGCATTTGGAATAGTCTTTTTTATAACACGATTTATCTTCTCTAATTCTTTCATTAAATTAACTTTATTTTGAAGTCTTCCTGCTGTATCTATCATAACAACATCATATTTTTCTTTTAAAGCTTTATCTAAACCATCAAAAATAACACTAGCAGGATCTACTCCTTCCTCTTTTCCAACAAAAGAAACTCCTGTCTTAATACTCCATTCTTCCAATTGTTTAGTAGCTCCAGCCCTAAAAGTATCACCAGCTACTAATAAAACCTTTTTACCTTCATTTTTTAATTTCCAAGCAATTTTTCCAATAGTAGTAGTCTTTCCAACCCCATTAACTCCAACAAATAATAAAACCGTAGGACCAGAAGTACTAAATTTGATTTTATTAACTAAAACCTCATCATTAACATAAATAATAAAAAGCTCATCAACAATTATTTCTTTTAAATCATCAGGTGATTCTATTTTCTCAGTCCTAACACGATTTTTTAATCTATCAATAAAAGACATTACAGTATTAACACCAATATCAGCCATAATTAAAATTTCTTCTAACTCATCAAAGTATTCATCGTTTATTTTTTTATATTTATTAGTAAGACTAACTAACTTTGAAACAAAACCATCTCTACTTTTAGAAAGACCTTTCTCATAAATCTTAACATCATCACTTTTATTATTTACAAAATCTTTATTATCATTAGCTAAATCATCTGCTTTATTTATCAAATTACCATCTTCAACACTAAGATTATCACTATCTAAACTATTGCTAATTTTACTATCGGTATCTCTATCATCCGTTTTAAACATATTTTTTATCTTATTAAATAAACCCATAAATATATCCTCCTGTTGTTTATAAGTTAAATTATACCAAAAAAGATAATCTATTACTACAAACTTGAATAAATTATCTCATAAATTTAATTACTAATCTTTTTTAACAAATATTTACTACCATCAAATATAAAGAATAAATTGTCATTTATCTTCTGAATAGCTTCTCCTTTAGTTTTAAAAACTTGTTTATTATTCTTATAAAGTATTAGACTTTTATCATCTTTTACTTTTAAATACTTATAACCATCATTTAAATTTATATATTTATTATTATCAATATCACTTTGTAACAAATATCTAAAATTACCATCAAATGAAACTTGGTAAACTTCTTCATTATTACTTATATTAGAAGAAAAAGATTCTTTAATTATAAACCAATCATCACTTAATATAAAAACATTATTATTTGAATTATTATCTATATTAATCTCCTCTTTAAAAACTACATCTTTTATTTTTTTAATATCTTTATCATAAAAAGTTATTTTTTTCTTATCTAACTCAAAAAACTTAATATTTGCGTTAATAACACTATTATTTTCTACTAATCCTATCTTTTTATCCTCAATAATTTTATCTTTATTATAAATAGATAACAAATATCTACTACCAAAATCATCACAGTAAGAGAAAACTACACCAAAATCACTATCACCATTATAAATAATATTGCTAGTATCAAAACTAATATCTACTTCTTCATCTAGTACACAAGTTTTTGAACTTTCCACCTGCTTTAGATTTTCATCCAAAATAGTTATCATATTATCCTTTTGTGTAATAATATATTTATCAAGAACTAAAATAGAATCATATAAGAATGGTAATTTTTCATTATTATCGAAATCTAATAATCCAAATTTTCTATTTTTAATAGCTGAAAAATATTTCTGATTATTAGAATTAAATCTAATTTCATCATAATCAAACGGAATAATTTCCTTACCATTATAATCTAAAACGCCATATTTACTATTTTTTGAAACAGTAACATATTTTGTATTATTTGAAATTAACTCCCCATTATAAAAATCATCACCGATAGATTCATAATTATCAAATATTATATTATAACTTTTTTTATCAAACAAACCATATGTTTGATTATCATTAACTATAACATAGTATTTATCACTAACAGTATTATTAATAATAAAATCTTCTAAATGCTTATTTTTACTTAATATTTCACCTGTTTTTTTATTATAAACTAAAGTTGTTAAAATATCTGACTCATTAATACCAGTAACTGCTATAATGTTTTCATTTAAACCACTTTTATCAAGTTCGTAAGAAGAAAAAGAATTAGAAACATTAATATAAAAAGAATTTTTATCACTTTTATCGTTATAAAGCTTAAATTCACCGTTATAATTTTTTTCACTAGCAACTACTTTTCCATTTCTTTTTAAGTCAAAAGAATTATCATCATTAACTATAAAGTAATATCCATAATCCGAAAGTACAACAGAGTTAAACTTTTCAATAGGTAACTTTTCAATTATTTTTCCCTCAAGATTATAAATTCCAGAAGTATCATTACGACTTCCTAAAATAAGATCATTAGAAAAACTATAAACTGAAGAAAAGGACAATTCATCATTCTTTTTACCAAACACATTAATAATTAACATAACACTTCCAATTATTATAAAAACTACTGCTACTGCTAAAGTTAATATCATACCTTTATTTTTCAAGTAACATCACCTATCCTATCATATAAAAGTATATATTATTTATATAAAAATTACAACTATCATTTCAATAGAAAATAGCTTTTAATAAAAATATAAAAATAAGTAAAATGTAATATAAATATTAATATCACAATAAATATTTCTATATTAACTACTTGTGTAAACATAATCAAAATAAATGACAATTTTATAGACAAAGAGCCAAATTAATAGTATAATCATTATCGGTTAGTTCTTTAAATCAATTTTTAAGAAGGGAGTAATTATGAAAGTAGAACAATCTGAAACAAAGATAATTGTTTTAGGTGGTTTAGGAGAAGTTGGAAAAAACATGTATTGTTTAATGCATGAAGATGAAATTGTTATTATTGATGCAGGAATTTCTTTCCCTGAAGGTGATCTTTTAGGAATCGATTATGTTCTTCCTGATTTTACTTTTTTAAAACAAAATGAGTCAAAAATTAAAGCTCTTGTTATCACTCATGGGCATGAAGATCATATAGGAGGAATACCTTTTCTTTTGCAAACAGTTAATATTCCTGCAATCTATGCACCTAATCAAGCAAAAGAATTAATTGCATTGAAATTGGAAGATAGAAATATTAGATATGATAATTTATACGCTTATGATGATAAGACAAAGCTAAAATTTAAACATATTGAAGTAGAATTCTTTAGAACAACACACTCTATACCAGATTCACATGGTATAGCACTAACTACTAAAGATGGAACTGTTGTCACAACTGGAGACTTTAAATTTGATTTAACTCCAATTGGACCAATGGCTGATTTACATAAAATGGCCGACATAGGAAAAAAAGGTGTCGATTTATTGATTAGTGATTCTACTAATGCTTTAAATGAAGGAATGTCTATAAGTGAATCAAAAGTTGATGGTGCCTTATCGGATATTTTTGATAAATATAATAATAACAGAATAATTGTTGCAACTTTTGCTTCAAATATTTACCGCTTAAAACATATATTTGAAACATGTTATAAACACAATAGAAAAATTTGTATTTTTGGTCGTAGTATGGAGAATAATATCCAAATATCAATAAATGGAGGATATATAAATCACAAAGAACTACTTATTTCTCCAGAAGAAGCTAACAACTTAAAACCTAGTGAAGTTACTTTACTATGTACTGGTAGCCAAGGTGAGCCTCTTGCAGCTTTATCTCGTATAGCTGATGGTACCCATAAACAAATAAAATTAAGACCAGATGATATTGTAATATTCTCATCTAGTGCTATTCCAGGAAATGCTTTAAGTATTTCAAGAACAATTAATAAACTTTACTTAAAAGGTGTCAAAGTCTTTACTAATACTTTACTAAGTGATTTACACACATCTGGACATGCTAATGTTGAGGAATTAAAACTTATGATTAGACTGCTAATGCCAAAGTATTTAATGCCTTTTCATGGTGATTATCGAATGTTAAAAAATCATGCTAACATAGGTATAGAATGTGGCATTCCAAAAGAAAACACCTTTGTCTTAGAAAATGGTAATATTTTAACATTAAAAAATCATGTTATTACTAAGGCAAAAGAAACTGTCTCTGGAGAAGATGTTTATGTTGATGGTAATCGTATTGGAGAAATTGGTAGTGCCGTTTTAAGAGATAGAAAAATAATGTCTAATGATGGTATTTTAGTAATAATAGCAAATATTGATATGAAAAAAAGAGAACTATTAATAAAACCAAATGTTACAACAAGAGGATTCATCCTTGTAAATGAAAATGAGGAACTAATAAAAAAAATAGAAGATACTTCAACTACTATCATTACAAATGAACTAAAGAAGACCAAAGATACAATTAATGAAATGAAATCAAAAATAATAAGTGAAATAATTCCATTTATTGAAAATCTAACAGGAAGAAGACCAATTATTTTACCTATTATTACAGAGATTGAAAAGTAAAAAAACTTCAATATTTCATGTGAAATGCGAAATATGAAGTTTTTTATTATGTAATTAAAACGCAGTTTTCTTTCTTATCAATAGAGGCATTTAAAAATAGATAAGAATAAGAAGTAATACTAAATTTTTGTACTATCTACTATACCAACTATTAATAATAACGTTAAAATAATAATCATAGCAATAGTCTTAATACATCCTTCTTAATATACAAACCAAACACTTATTATTTAGTTGTATGCATCTTTTGAATATGTAGTATTTACAACAATCTTACTATCAAAAACTTTATCCATTATGTCAAAAATTGCTGGAGTATCTTTATCTAACCAAAGTCTTAAATTAAATGTTTTTGTATCATTACTCTCCAAATATCCAGATTTTAAAGTATAAGAAGTAACAGCATTATCAAGTGTTGTAGCAACTGTTGCATTTGCAATTAACAGTTTTGATTTAACATCTGATTCATTTTCTTCATTAAGTAATAATCTAATATACTGATAATCATCCAAATCGGTATTATCTAATATTTCTAAATTGATTTGATATGCTGCAAAATTATCACAAACATTCTTTATGGTAAATTCATAAGGAACTAATTTTCTACCAGCTTCTTCACTAATAGGTGAAGCATTTTTTATATTAATTGGGTTTTTATCAGAAAAGACAACATTAAAACAGCCTGTTGTAATAGTATTATCATCCTTTTGTTTAAAAGTAATTTGCCATAAAGCAAAACTAGTACCAGCAAACAAAATCAATAAAAGTAATAATAACACTAAATAACCTTTTTTTAATTTGTACCTACTATTAAAAAACTTTTTACTATTCATTATTAAATACCTCCGTAGCTTCTAAAATAATTATACTAAAAAATTAATCAAAAGTCTATAAATTAAAAGAAGGCAACAAGATAAAAACGAAAAAAATATTTGTCTGAATTTAAACTATTTGAATAAAAAAACAATCTTTCTATATAGATAATTTAACTATCCCAAAAACTTTTCATATTTTTAAACAAAAAACAAAAAAGATAAAATGAAGCATTATATTTTTACTATCGTAAAAAATACACACTATAAATTTTATCTTAATATTTACACTATATTATATATTGTCAAAATATAAATTATTTAGCTTCCTCTTGAGCTCTAGTTTCACGAATAACAGTTACTTTAATTGTACCAGGATATTGCATTGTTCCCTCAATCTTTTCTTTTATATCACGAGCAATCTTATGACTTGTTAAATCATCTACCTCTTCTGGTTTTACAATAACTCTTAATTCACGGCCAGCTTGAACTGCAAAAGTATGTTCAACTCCAGGTATGTCATTTCCTATAGACTCAAGTTGTGTTAGTCTCTTAATATAATTTTCTAATGAATCATTTCTAGCACCAGGACGTGATGCTGACAATGCATCTGCAATTGCTACAATAACTGATATAATAGATGTTGCTTCAACATCACCATGATGTGAATTAATTGCATTGATAACAACATCATTTTCACGATATTTTTTAGCAAGTTCAACACCAATTTCAACATGACTACCTTCGATTTCATGATCTACAGCTTTTCCAATATCATGAAGTAGTCCTGCACGTTTTGCTAATATTACGTTTTCCCCTAGTTCACCAGCAATTATACCTGATAAATGGGCAACTTCCAAAGAATGTTGTAAAGCATTTTGACCATAACTAGTTCTAAAATTCAAACGACCAATAAGTTCAACAAGCTCAGAATCAACTTTAGTAAGACCAAGTTCAAACAACGCATTATTACCATATTCAACAATCTTTGATTTCATTTCCTTACTAACTTTATCATAAATTTCTTCAATTCGTGTAGGATGTATACGACCATCTTTAAGTAAAGTTTCTAAAGTAATCCTTGCAATTTCACGTCTCAATGGGTCAAAGCTTGATAAAACAACAGCTTCTGGTGTATCATCAATAATCAAATCGACTCCTGTAATTGCCTCAATTGTACGAATATTTCTACCTTCTCTACCAATAATACGTCCCTTTAAATCATCATTTGGTAAATTAACTACTGTCACGGTCTGCTCATTAGATAAATCAGCAGCAAACTTTTGCATACAATAAACAAGTAATTCTTTCGACTTTTTTGAAACCTCTAACTTTGCTTCATTTTCTCTTTCTTTAATATAACTAGAAATTTCAATAGACATAGCATCTTCTACCTTAGCCATCACTTGCTTTTTAGCTTCCTCTTTCGAAATTCCAGAAATTTTCTGTAAAATCTTTATTTGTTCTTCCTTTAACTCTTCCACTTTAGCTTGTTCGTTTTGGATATCCTTTTGTTTTTCAAATAATTTTTCTTCCCTTTCATCTAAAGTTGCCTCACGCTTTTGATATAGTTCATCACGCTTATCAATACTCTTCTCTCTTTGAAGAAGACGTTCTTCGTTTTCCTTTATTTCCTGTTTTTTCTCTTTTATATCTTTTTCCAAATCTAACTTCAATTTATGAATTTCTTCTTTTGTTTCCAAAATAGAATCTCTTTTATTTTTGTCAGCTTCTTTTTGAGCTTTTTCTAAAATTAATTCGGCTTTTTTATTTGCACCAGCAACACGTAAAGCATTTACTACCATACTTACGACAAAACCGACTATCAATCCAACAACGACTAGTAAAATGGAGATTAATAAATCTGTCATTTTTACACCTCCATTTTCATATATGTTAATCTACTTTAAATCATAACACTTACTTATATTGTAAATTTTATTTTTGAATAAGTCAAGGTAAATAAATTATTTAAAATTGTAAAAATAAACCAACATAAGATTTTTTCTTTACAAAATTCGACATAAATTTTCACAAAACAAACACTTATTATATTCATTTATTGATTTCACTAGACAAAAAAAGACTGTTAAAAATAGTAAACAGTCAATAATGTTATTTTTCTTTTTTATCAACAACTACATTATAATAAGAACGAACCTGTGCCTCTAAATCCTTTGTTATATCAGAATGATCTTTCAAGAACAACTTGACATTTTCTTTACCTTGTCCAATTTTTTCTCCTTTATAAGAATACCAAGCACCAGCTTTTTCGATTGCTCCAACTTCTGTAGCTAAATCAATAATCTCTCCCTCATGTGAAACACCTTCACCGTACATTATATCAACAACAGCAGTTCTAAATGGTGGTGCCACTTTGTTTTTAACAATTTTAACATTTGTCTTATTCCCAACAACACCATCACCCATTTTTATTGCTTCACCACGACGTACCTCCATACGAATAGTTGAATAAAACTTTAAAGCTCTTCCACCTGGAGTAGTTTCGGGATTTCCAAACATAACTCCAACTTTTTCACGAAGTTGATTAATAAAAATTGCTGTTGTTTTAGTTTTATTAATAGTACCAGATAATTTTCTAAGGGCTTGAGACATAAGTCTAGCCTGAAGGCCAACATGTGAATCTCCCATTTCTCCATCTATTTCTGCTTGAGGAACTAAAGCAGCAACACTGTCAATAACAACAATATTAACAGCTTCACTTCTAACTAATGCCTCACATATCTCTAAAGCCTGTTCACCAGTATCTGGCTGAGCAAGTAATAGTTCGTTAATATCAACACCTAAATTTTTAGCATATAAAGGATCAAGTGCATGTTCAGCATCAATAAATGCTGCCCTTCCCCCACGCTTTTGAATTTCAGCAATTGCATGAAGAGCAAATGTTGTTTTACCAGATGATTCTGGACCATATATTTCGATAATTCTTCCTTTTGGATATCCACCAACTCCTAAAGCTATATCTAAACTTAAACTACCAGAAGGTGTTACATCAATTTGCATATGATGATTATCCCCAAGTTTCATTATTGAACCCTTTCCAAATTGTTTTTCAATATCAGCAAGTACCTGATCTAAAGTTTTGTCGTTTGTATTTTTTGTCATGATTTCCTCCTACATAAAGACTAATTTGGCTTACAACTACATCATATAATAAATAAAAGAAAAAGTCAACATTTTTTCGAACATTTGTTTTCGTGTGAAAATTTTGCCAAAAAAAAGAAAAATCACTAAGAACTTTTCTAAAATTAAACCAACTTATTACTAGATTTCTCTATTTTGCCTTTTCTGGAAAAATAAGTTTTTTATTCATAGCATAATATTGATACATTGAAACTAATGCCATTATAGTTGAAAAATAAATAAAAAACAAGTCTACCCTAATATTAAAACTTAAAAATTCAAATGGAAAATTATAAAAGAAAATAAGTACCATTCCAACCATTTGCGTAGCAGTCTTAATCTTGCCACTGTTAATAGCAGCAACTACCTTTCCACGAGAAGCAGCTTCCATTTTTATAGCATTAACAACAATATCCCTAAATACAACAATAACTGGAACAATAGCATTAATTCGACCATCTGCTGCAAAAATAATTAAAACAGAATTAACTAAAAGTTTATCAGCAATTGCATCAAGCATCTTTCCTGTATTAGTTACCATATTATATTTTCTAGCAATATTTCCATCTAAAAAATCTGTAACACTAGCTATTATAAAAATAACACCTGCAATCAAATACTTTGAATCTACACTAATTCCATTAACCAAATAAACAGGAAATTCAACTCCTACAGAATAAAATGGAAACAATAATAACAATATAAGTAAAATTGACAAAACAATTCTAAGAACTGTAAGTTTAGTAGGAAAATTCATAAGTTACATCCACTCCCTTTAACTCATTATCTATAACTTTACCAGGATTAGTAAGCTTCACGATTAAATAAATCACCAAAATTATTAAAAGAAAACTGAGTATACCAATAAAAAAAGGTTTATAATTTTTTTTAGGCTTTGGTATCTTAGTATACGGTGATATAACTTTTTTTTGATTAGTATTTTTTTTCAAATTTTTTTCACTGTTAAGTTTATCAAGTGAAATTTTGGAAGTATGTTCAAACATAAAATCATTGAAGTCATCTGTTATTTTATCTGAATTAAGTCCTAAATATTTTGCATATGATTTTACTAAATCTCTAAGAAGAAAAATATCCTTAAAAGCTCGAATATTACCATTTTCTATATTATCTATTTGAGATTCCGAAATATTCAAATCTTCTGCTGCTTCTTCTGAAGAAACACCATTATTTATTCTTGTTTCTTTTAAATATGCCCCTATTTCTTTCAAAATAACACCTCATTTAAAATAAAATATACTTAATAAGCCATGTTCTGTACCTGAAAACAGGTGACAAACATTTATCTACTGATTACTCAGTCCTTGGATCCATTATCCTTCTTTCACCAAGACTCTCCTACCATAATTTGGATTTCTCACTCGTGGGGTTTACCAACGTTTCACATTTTTCTTTCGAAAAAATATCGTCACTGTGGCACTTTACAGATAATTTGTTCATATCTTAGACTTAGAACATTTCTCCGCCGTTAGATTTCTCTACCTAAGGTTATTTTTTTCCTTAGCACGAACACTAAAGACATCACAGTCTTTGTGAGCATGGACTTTCCTCTATACCATTTTGATACAGCGTTTGTCTAAAGTATTATTTATTCATCTTTTCCATAAACTATTTTTTCTAAATTAGAAACTCTTCTTAAAATATCCATGTTAGTAACTTCTCTATCTTCACTCTTAGCAATATCAATAGTTGTTTTAACATTACGTAACTCTCTTTTTAAATTAGAAATTTCAACAAGCAACTCATCACGCTCTAATTGCAACTTTTTAATAATATCAATAAATTGTTCATAATCACCAATAACATCATCAAGGAATTGATCAACTTCTTTTAATCTATAACCTCTTGTATCAATTTTAAATTCCTTTTCCAATATATCTTGTGGTGTTAATGTTATTTTATCTTGAAACATAACTATCACCAATCCCTTATATCATATATTATCATATAAAATATTACCTTTGTCAATATTTAGTAATTTCTTCATTCATTGAAATCAAAAAAACTGACATTTTTCCACTTCTTGTATTATCAATCATTCTATTAATTATTTCAACAACAAAAAGATTGTTCATAAAAATCACCTATTTATGTTTTACTACAAAATAAAACATATTTCATTAAATTCGACAAAACATGTCACCCAAGTTTTACAGTTGCAATTTTTTATAAGCCTAATTTCACCTAGATTTTA
>CANORV010000027.1 GCA_947569245.1 uncultured Mycoplasmatota bacterium
AAAACAAATAAAAAAATCTTTATATATTAATAAACAATAATTTAATAAAATGATAAATTTAAAAACTAGCAAACAAAAAAGAAAGGCCCTATATCCTTTCTGCAAATACCATTTGAATACTTATTTTTAAAAATTCTTGTAATAAAATACATATAATGTTACCTTTATCATTAAATTTTAAACACTAATAATTTTAAAATAACATAATCAAAAATTTAACAAGTAAAAATACCATGGTAACATTTTATTTATTTTTTTCGTTTTTTAATAACAACTTAATGTTTTCTACTTCTTCACTTTGTACATCAAAAAAATTACCATAACGAAACAAAGCAAAACCATAATAATTTGAAAGACTTCTCGAATACTCAATTTGTCTTTTAATAACATCATTAGAAAAAACAAATTCATACATACCATCAACAGCATAAGAATCAACTAATCCTATTTTATAAAGCGGAAGTCCAATAATTAACCTTGTTTTCTTATTGTTGACAAGCTTATTCCAAAAATCAGCAGTCTCCTTAAACGGCTTAACTGTATTAGAAAATCCAAAATAAATTTGTGGAATAATATAATCCAAATATCCTTCATCTAACCAAGTATAAATATCAGCATAAACCTCATTCAAATTATTTTCAATATTTCCACTTGGGCTTATTCCAAACTCTTTTTTATATTCGTGAACTACCTTACTAACCTGTTCAACCATTTTATTAACAACCATATATCTATATTCTTTTTTTGTAACATTAACTCCTGTTTCTAAATAAAGAGAATAATTTAAATCATCAATAGTATCATCCATATAAAAATAATCATCAAACATAACTCCATCAACATCATAATTCTTAACTATTTCTAAAACACCCTTAACAATCAAATCAATAACCTCATCACTTGCAGGATTATAAAATATTCCTTTACCATCTATAATCTTTACATTATTAGTACCAAACCATTTATAACTAGGATTTTTAACTGATATCAAAGATGTATCAGTATTATTTCTAATTCGATAAGGATTAATCCAAGCCTGAACAGAGATTTTCTCCTCGTGCAATTTCTCAATAAAATATTCTAAAACATCAAACTCTAACTTTTCACCTTCTTTTCCTGTAATTACATAACTAGAAGGAAACAACATACTCTCATAAATAGCATCAGAAAAACTTCTAACATGTAAATACAAAGTATTAAAATTATTGTCCTTAAGATTACTAACAACCTTATCAATAACATCCTTCTTCTGTTTACTACTAGTATTATCAAAATAATTTAGAAATTCAATATACGAAAAGAAAATACCTCTAGTTTCTCCATTCGTCTCTGAAAAAGTATTACTAAAAAAATTTTTATTTTTATCATTAAGCTTAATTCCTACTATAAAAAAAGTAGCAACAAAATACATTGTTACTACTAACATAAAAAGTTTTTTCATCGTATCACCTATTTAATTATATGACAAAATCCAAACTTTTAGAATAACTTTATTACTTTAAATATTCTCTTCCCTAATAGTATCAATAATGTTAGCCTTCTTTATTTTCCTTGTTGCGTACATCATTGTGAAAAAAACAATTATAAAAACGGATACCATAGCAATCAAAATGGCCTTATAAGGAATAATAATATCACTAAAATATACTACTTCTCCAAATACAGAGTGCATAACATAAATGGTAGCAAGTGAAAGTGGCAAACCATACAATAATGTCTTTAAACCATATATCATGCTTTCATAAGCAAGCATTTTATTAAATCCAAATGGAGTAATACCAACACTTCTTAAAATAGCAAACTCTTTAGCTCTAAGTGACATAGAAGTATTTATAGTATTTAAAACACTAGTAACACCAATTAAAGTAACAAGAGAAATAAAACCATATAGGAACATTTTAATAACAAAGATAAAATTACGTGAGCTTTCCTTCTCTTTAGAAACATTTATTAAATAATAATCTTCACCCTCGACAAAATTTTCATTACGTAAAGCCTTAGTAATTTCTTTTTCTTTTAAATATGAATCATCTGTAGTAATCAATACTTGATTATAATACTCCATATGCAATTTATCTAAAAGTTCATCACCATAACTTACCTTACCTTTAAAATCATTTGCTAATTTTTCCATTAATGAATTAAACATCTGATTACTTATAACCATTTTCAAACTATCCAAATCATGTTCTAACATCTTAGGAACATAATTAGATATAACAACATCATAAGTATAATCCTCTGTTACCACTTCCTCCTTTTTATTATCATAAATACTATAAACAAATACTCCTCTTGAATTATTCTTAAAAACATTAAACTTACTAACAGTTCCTTTTTCATAATTATGATTAATCAAAGAATTAATCATAATAGGTTTAACAGTTTTTCCTTTAAAATTATTTATATCAAGACCACTTCTTTTTACAAAATCTAAATACTGATTATCATCAAACACTAAAATTTCAGTTTGTAAATCAATAGTAAAATCATTTTCTAAATAATTAGAAGAAAAATCCTTTGTAAAACTTTTCTTAAAACTATCTAAATTAATATACATAAGTCCTCTTCTGTAATTAAGAATTTCATCTACCTCTATTGTATTCAAAACTTTCTTTATTTCATCATACGTCTTACTACTACTAGATATAGAAATATCATAGTTACAATCTTCTAAATAATATTTACTTGATGAAGTACCATATTCCAAAAATGTTGAAAAAGATATAAATAAAACCATACTAACAACTAAACTAACAATAGTAATACGATACTTTTTCTTATTACGTTTAATATTTTTTAAAGCAAGACTTCCCTCTATTCCAAATATCTTATTTACTAAAAAAGAAGTTTTAATTTGCTTTTTAGTAACTTTTATATCATCATTAAGTCTAATTGCCTCAATTGGAGAAATTTTACTAGCTCTACTTGATGGAATAAAAGCACTAATTAAAATAGTTATTATCATATAAATTATTGGAACTACAATAAACATCGGACTAATCGATAAACGAATATGTTCATCAAAAAATTCAGGAAGCATACTATCAGTTATTCTAAGTACTATATCAATTCCAACAATTCCTGATATTAAACCAATTACAATACCAATTGTTCCAACTACAAAAGCCTCAAAGAAAACAGTATGTCTAATTTGTCTTTTAGTTGCTCCAATAGAAGAAAATAAACCAAATTGTTTTTTTCTCTCCATTACACTAATAGCAAAAGAATTATAAATAACAACCGTACATCCAATCGTTATAAGTGTAAGAACAAAAATTAATATTCTAACATAAAAATTATTAAAACTATCAAATCTACTTTCACCATACATCGAAAGCAAACTATCATTATAAAATTCATGACAATCTTTACCACATGTACTATTGATAACATTAGCCGTTTTATCATAAACTCCCTTAGGATTATTATAAAGTATTCTAGTCATTAAATCCTTAGCATTAGACATATCTTCTTCATTTAATTTTGTATATACATTATATCCTGGAAAAGAAAATGGCTCAAAATTACTTCTTTCAACAAATCCAACTACTGTATATGTCTTTGCTTCCTTATTAAATTCTCTAAATTCCTCTTCTTTTTCATAACTAGAAAATAAATTAGACAATAAAACTTCCTTACCATCTATAAAACGACTTCCAAGCTTTAAAGAAATTTTATCATTAAGATTATATTTAACCTTACCATTAGTTAATATATGATCAGATAAAAGTATTTCATCATCACTCTTAGGAAATCTTCCACTTGTTAGAATTAAATCATCATAATAAGAATCATCTACCCCTAAAAGGTACAAGTATGGCTTATACTCATTTTCTCCCTTTTCAAGTACTGAATATCCCAAAGACTTGAAAAAAGTATAACTCTTTATCTGCTTATTATTTTTTATATACTTAGTATCACTTCCTTCAATATTATATAATTTAACGTGATAATTTCCTGTATTATTTTTAAGCTGACGAACTGAGTAATCAAAAAATGATGAAACAATTAAGCCTATTCCAACCATTAAAGCCGTTGATAAAACAATTCCAATAATAGTAACCAAAGTTCTTTTCTTATTCATCATCAAATGTTTTATAGTAAGACGATTTAATATTGACATTATTTCACCTTCTCATCACTAATTATTTTTCCATCATCAATAGTTATAATTCTAGTAGCATTAAGAGCAAGAGAATGATCATGAGTAATCATAATAACTGTTTGATTATATTTTTTATTTGACATTTTAAGTAATTCAATTATTTCCTTACTAGCCTTTGAATCTAAATTACCAGTAGGTTCATCCGCTAAAAGAAGTGCTGGATGATTCATAAGAGCTCGTCCTATTGAAACTCTTTGTTGTTGACCACCTGATAATTCATTTGGTAAATGATTTATTCTTTTAGATAAATCTAAAGTATCTAAAAGTTCTTTTAAATATTCTTCATCTACTCTTCTATTATCTAGAAGTATTGGTAAAGTAATATTTTCCTTAACATTTAATATTGGTATTAAATTATAAAATTGATAAATAAGCCCAACCTGACGTCTTCTAAATATAGCAAGGTTCTCTTCATTCAACTTATAAACATTTTCTCCCTCAATAAATACCTCTCCACTAGTAGGTTTATCAACTCCACCAAGAATATGTAAAAGAGTACTTTTACCACTTCCACTAGCACCAACTATAGCAACAAATTCACCCTTTTCTACTGTGAAGCTAACATCATCTAAGGCAACAACCCTAGTATTTCCTTTTCCATATACTTTTTTTAATTTTGATACTTTCAAAATTTCCATTTAATCAAATCCTTTCTATCTATATATTAATGAAAAAAGCAGGCATGAAACAAGCAATAATATAACCATCTTAGTATTTTCAACAAAACGTCTATTCCTCAATTACATCACCTCTTGATATCAATTATAATATAGATATATGTCATTAAAATGACTTTTTTATTACAATTTTGTAACTTAAGCTAAAAATAAAAGAGATACTTGATACCTCTTTATATTCTATCAAAAGTAATATTACC
The DNA here is from genome assembly GCA_947569245.1 of uncultured Mycoplasmatota bacterium. Taxonomy (GTDB): domain Bacteria; phylum Bacillota_I; class Bacilli_A; order RF39; family UBA660; genus CATKEA01. The sequence goes on from CANORV010000027.1 coordinate 5,046, forward strand.
AATAAAGCCTTCCTTTAAATCTCTTATTATTACTAAGTAAACTTTATCATAGTCAATAATACCACCCTTTTGTAAACATCCACGTTTTTTAGCAATCTTATCAAATATTAAATCAATATCCTCAACATTATCTAAGCCATATCTTTGCATCAAAAGTTTTGGATATTCTGAAGCTAATTTTTTTATTATGTACCTAGAAATTTCCTCATTATTTAAAATTTCTTCTTTTATTGATGATAAACAGGCTAAGTTAAAAGCATGCTCTTGATTTTCTAATTTTGGCCAAAGTATTCCAGGTGAATCCAATAATTCAATATCTTTATGAATTCTAATCCAACCTAAATTTTTAGTTACTCCAGGCATATTACCTACTTTAACTGCTTTTTTTCCAACAAGACGATTTATTAAAGTGGATTTTCCAACATTTGGAACTCCAACAACTAACGCCCTAATGCTACGAGGCTTAAGACCTTTTTCTTTACGTTTTTCATTTAATTCTTTTTGAAATAAAAGTGTTCTATTTATAATAGATGAAATATTTTTACCATTAATTAAATCAACAGCTATTACTATATATCCTTTATTTTTATAATCATCTAAAATTTTATCTGTTTTTTCTCTATCACACATATCATATTTAGTTACAATCAATATGGTTGGCTTATTTTTAATAAGATTATCTATATCTACAATTTTAGAACTAATTGGCATTCTAGCATCAATTACCTCATAAACAATATCAATCAAATCTATTTTTTCTTTTATTTCACGTTTTGTCTTAGCCATATGACCAGGATACCAGTTTATATTTGTCGAATTTTGTCGATTATTGTTGTCCATTATTATCACTTCCTTATAAATAACTATCTTTTTAGTTTCTTTTCAAAACTAAACTCTTTTAATTTACCAGTTCCTAATTCAAAATTTAAATAATTTCCGTCTTCTGGTATGCCTTCAAAATAACTCATTAAAACTAAGCCTACACCACCATGCGCAACTATTAAAACATTTTCATTTGGATTATCACTTAACTCATCCAACAAATCAAATACTCTATTTTGAACATCAATAATACTCTCTGCCTCATGAAATTCTTGATTGCTATAAATATTCCAAAAACCATTAAAGTCAAACTCAGAACGAGTTAATCCTTCAAATTCACCAAAATCTCGTTCTATAATTCTATTATCATATATTATTGGTGCTGTACCATCATATGCAATAGTTAAAGTTTCTTTTGTTCTAATCAAAGGACTACAAATAATTTTATCAAATTTAATAGCCTTTAAATATTCTTTTGCCTCTAAAGCCTGTTTTTTACCTTTATCATTCAAATGTAAATCACATCGACCTTGACACTTTGGATCTTTTTTTCCCTCACTATTTAAATTTTCATTCCAATCCGTACTTCCATGTCTTAAAAAATAAATCATTTTAATTTCTCCTATCTATATAAATTTTTCAATACATTTGTAAGACAATCATCTGCAGTTAAATTGCTGTTTTCTGAAAATCTTATTCTAACTAATTTCCCCTTCACTTTAAATATATATGGATTTTTTACTTTCATAATAAAGTCCAATATTCGCTCGTTACTAGGTTTTCTTCTGTCTATTTTTATATCTGTTATTTCATCCACATCTTCTAATTTTACATCATCAAGATTTACATTTCTGCATCTTTCTAATTTTTCTGCTAATTCTTTAATATTATATGTGTTCATAAAATCACACTCCAAACTAATTATATATTTAAATACAATTAATGTTAAATGTGCGTTTTTTTATTATGAATGATAATTTTTACTAATCTTTATTATTTTCTGAAGTTTCTAATAATTTTGTACTTTCAATAAATTTATCGAAGTCAGAAATATATAATTGGTCTTGTTTTTTCTTAAACTTATCATACTCTTTATATGCAAGTTCTTGTGCTACTTTATGAGATATTTTCCCTGCATCATGAAGTATATCTTGTCCATTAAATTGTAAAAATGCATCTAATTTTTCTACCCAATCTTGCATTGTCATTGCATTATGATTTTCTGCTTGTAATTCAGCATAATCTAAATACATAGAGACTATTCTATTTAAATTTTTTAATTCTTTTTCTGTTAAATAATTTTTAGCAATATCAACATCATATTTATAAATAGGGCCATTTGGAGATCCAGTCCAATTCGTTAAACCCATATTATCTTTTTCTGAATCGACTCTATTATAAATAATCTCCGCAGCGGTATTACCAGTTACAGAGTAATGAAGTTTGTTCTGCACAGTTTTAAAAAAAGTTTTAGTGATTTCAGAATCTTTATCATAATCGATACTACAGGATGAATATATATCAGTTATCTTTTGATAGAATCTTCTTTCACTGGACCTGATATTTCTAATTCTTTCTAATGTTCTTTCAAAATAATCTTCCCCAAAAATATAATTTGGATTTTTTAATCTCTCATCATCCATAACAACACCAGTAATTAAGTATTCTTTTAAAACTTTTGTTGCCCATATCCTAAATTGTGTTGCTTTTTTAGAATTAACACGATACCCTACTGCAATAATCATATCTAAATTGTATATTTTGGATTTTCTCCCGCCTGTACTTTCGTCGGAAATTCCGACAGAAGTTCCTTCCTTAAGTTCACCACTATTTAATATATTATTAATATGTTCTGTTATTGTACTTCTTCCTACTCCAAATAGTTCAGCAATTAGGTTTTGTGTTAACCAAATATCATTATTAATTAATAATACATTTACTTTTATATCGTTATTATCATCACGATAAATTAAAAAATCATGAGTAGTTATTTGTAAATCATTTTTCATTTATATTCACCTCTTTCTTATGTTCTTAAATGTCGTAATCACCTTTCTAATTCTTATTATAAATAGTGCCAAAATTACTATATTTTTATAATTTTTTAGTGTTTTTAACCATTTTTTAATGAAAATATGCAAGATCCAAATCGGATAATTTCCTTTATTTATAAGGGTTTAAGAGTGTTCTTAATTAAATCGTAATCAACCAATTAATATTTGCCGTATTTTGTCGATTATCCATTACTATCACTTCCTTTTAAATATTTATCTTTTTAATATCTTTGCAAAACTAAATTCTTTCAACTTACCTGTTCCTAACTCAAAATTCAAATAATTTCCATCTTCTGGTATCCCTTCAAAATAACTCATTAAAACTAGCCCCACACCACCATGTGCAACTATCAAAATATTTTCGGATGGATTAACACTTAATTCATCTAATAAATTAAATACTCGAATTTGAACTTCCATAATACTCTCTGCTTTATTAAATTTTTGATTACCATATTATTTGCCATTTTATTTGCCTCTTTCTATATCTTAATATAAATTTTATATGGGGTTACAATGTCATAATAACCTATCTAATTCCTATCATAAATATCGCTGATATCACTATATTTTTATAAATTTCCAATAATTTTAACACTTTTTAAATAAAATGTGTAAGATCTATAATCGTATAATTCCTTTATTTATAAAGAATTTACTGGGGGTGCAATGTCATAATCAACCAATTGATTAGCAAATTTTATCGATTACTTTTAATTTATATTACTTTCTATCCTCAATCACTCTTATTTCTATCCCAATAACTCCATATTTATCTTGATCTTCTTTCGAATAATATTTTTCCATATCTTTAGGATTTGCTACATCATCTTTATTATATCCCATTGCTATTTTATCAAAATTTTTATATAACTCTTCAAAATTTGAATATTTATGTAATCTTACTACCTCAACTATTATAACTTCTAATGTTGTTCTATTTGTAAACTCTATCAAATCGTTTTCGAAAAGTAATTGTCTTTTTTCATCATTTAATCGTAACTCTATGGTTTTTGTTCTATTTTTTATACGACTAAATGGTCCATCGTTTAAATACATTCTATGCATTGTCTTCATGCTTATCCTCCAATTTTACGTACTTTTCAATCTTCGTATTCATAATCCCATAAGCTTAATTTACCATTAACTGCTATAGGATTTATTTTTTTAACATTTTCCAATTTAAAACCGTAACCATTCCAATCAACCTTATTTATTAACCCCTTATATACATTAGAATCTTTTTTATACATTTTTTGAGCAAATTCTTCATCCACATATATGCAATCAGTAATAGTTGCCTTAGCAATTATTTGACCAACTGGATATTCTAATCCTAAATGTTTAAACCTTTCAATTGCCTTTTTATCTATACCCTTACCAGCATGAATTAATATTTCACCTCGATATTTAGTTTTCCACGTTCTAAATTCATATTCCTTGTAACCTTCTGCTATTAACGTTGCCCAAGGTTGTTTAATTGTTATTACTTTCATTATACATATCACACCTTTCAAATTCAAAATCATTAATGTTATATCCTAATTCCTTCAACATTTCAAACAAAATACTTGGACTTATTCCAAATAATGTATTATAATCACCATCAATTCTATCTATAAATATTGCTGCTTTTCCTAAAGGGACATACCCACACCGCTCAAAAACTTTCTTTTCATTATCAACATACCATCTAGCCTCATCATCAGTTATGTTTTTAAAATAAATATCTACTTTTGATGATAAAGAAATTGTTTTATTTTTATATAAATCTATTATTGTAATACCTGTATAGCAAGAGTTTTTATTACCAGATAACTCTTTTAAATAAGTAAATGCCTCCTCCTTTGTCTTTGGCTTTTCATATATTTTATTATTACAATAAATAATTGTATCAGCAGCAACAACAATTTTCTTATCATTAATTTTCTTTCTAACTGCTTTTGCCTTATTAAATGAAAGTTCCTCCACATATTTATCTGTTTCTTTTTCCATACTATATTCTTCATCATCACTTATTAAAACATCATATTTTAAACCTATCATCTTTAATATATTTTGTCTTTGCTTTGATGAAGATGCTAAAATAAACTCTACCATAAAATACCTCCAATACTTATATATACCTATTTAATTCTGATAGAAATTCTTTCTTAGTTAATTTACTTAAATCTTTATCAAAAGCCAAAGAAGAAAAGGTAATTTCTTTATCCATCCAAATTTCTTTTATATAATTATTCATTTCTAAAACAGATTCAAAAGAAACTTCAACTCTAATTAATCCTTCATAGTTTTCTAAATACTTTTTAATAGAAATTCTATCATCATCTAAAAACAAATAACTATCTCTTATTATCTTTGAATATGCTACATCTTTTAATTTATTAAATTCATCTTCCTTAATTTTAACTTTCAAAACAATATTATTTTCCTTATCTAAAACTTCTTTTCAAAAACATTGCCTTTTTTTTGAACTCTCAAATTATCATTTATATAATATCTTTCATATCTAATTGGACTACTTAAATTTAAACCGTCAATAGTCTTAAGTATAAATCTCCTAGTTAAACGCATCCTATTTCTCCTTTTCGGCTTGGATAGTAAGTTGTAAAAATTTATTATCCCATTTTTTTATTTTTTCTTGTGTTAATGATTTAGAAAAAATAATAGTTTCATTATTAATTTCTTCACTTTCTAACTCATTACTATATTTTTCTTTCAACATCTTCTTTTTTGTATATAAATGAATTGCACTATCAAATCCGTCATCTGTATAAACTCTAACAGAAGAATATCCTTTACTTTTAGCAAGATTTAAAAAGAAGTCAAAGATTCTACCTCCATAACCACAACCCCTATATTCTTCCAAAACACCAAACCAACTAAGCCATGCATCACTAGGATATTCATTATATGAATATAAACCAACTATTCCTACTGGAATATCACTATTATAAACAATATAATTTTCCATTTCCTTCCTATAGGGATCATTCGTAATTCCTTCTATATAATTTTGTTTCCCATCTTCAAATGGAAATATACTATTCTGAATTTTTACTGCTAATTCCAAATTATCATAAGTAACTAAAACAAAATCTAAATTATTCATTTTTCAAACACTTCCTAAACTCATATTTAAATTATAACAAAAAATAAGTAAATTCTAAATCAAATTCACTTATTTTTTAATCATTTATTTTTTAGAACCGAATCTAGAAAAAGGATATATTGTAAAAGTTGCATGTCCAAGAATATCCTTATTTTTAACCGGACCAATAAATCTACTATCTATAGAATCCTTTCTGTTATCTCCCATAACAAAATAACAATCATCAGGTATCTTATCAATCCCAAAATCTTCAATACTGAAATCATCTGTCTTTGTCCAATTAACTATATCCCTGTATTCTTTACCATTTATATATAAAATATCATCTTCATATTTAATAGATTCCCCTGGAAGACCTATTACTCTTTTTATCAATTTCTCTTTTTTAGTTTTAACTACTATAATATCATTTCTTTTTATTTTCTTAAAACGATAACTTATTTTATCAAGAAACATTAAATCCTTATTTTTTAATGTTGGATCCATAGAAGTACCATTAACTCTAATAGTAGTAAAGACAAACGTTTTAAGTAATACAACAACTATTAAAATAATAACATATGGAAATAACTCTTTTAAATAATTTTTTTTATCCATATTCCCTCCTCATTCTTTAAAGAAAAAATAAGGCTAGGCCTTATTTATCTCTACGTTCTTTAATTTTGTATTGACCAACTAAACCTCTTAAGAATGTTAATTTAGCACGTCTAACTTTACCTTTTCTAACTACCGTAATTTTATCAATTTTTGGTGAATGAAGTGGGAAAATTCTTTCAACTCCAACTCCTGAAGACATTTTACGTACAGTAAATGTTTCAGAAATACCACCATTTTTACGAGCAATTACAACTCCTTCAAAAGCTTGGATACGTTCTCTTTTCCCTTCGATGATTTTTACATCTACTCTAACAGTATCTCCAACTCTGAATTCAGGTACGTTAGGATTTAGTTGTTTAGCAGTAATTTTATCAATCACATTTGCCATAAAACTATTCCTCCTTATTGTATATGTTTTCCAAGTGATCATACCAAAATGCAGGAATCGGATCACTAACGATTTAAATTATAACACAAATATCTCTCATATACAAGTAGCAATTTGCACTTTTTATAAGCCCTAAAATTAAAACAAGTTACTAACATCTACTGTATAAATATATCTTAAGCAAAAATTAATCACCATTATTTTCTGTTTTAAGTTGATTGATTACTTGACTAGCTTCACTATCAGTAAGAGAAGAATCAAATATTGCCTTTTCCATAGTTTCTTTCATACTAACATCAGCTTTTTCATATTTTTCAGCTATTTGATGTAAAGAAGCATCTCTTTTAGTATTATTTTTATCACTCATTAAAATACCTGCTTCATAAAAGGAATCCTTAGAAATCTTTCTATTCATTTTTCCAGCTTCATAAGCAGCAACTAAAGAAGTACCTGAATAATTACTTGCCTCATCAAAATTCCTTCCCTGAGAATAAATATCATATAATCGTTTATTCTTATTCAAATATAAAGTACGTTCAATATCATATCCAGAAAAACGAGTAATAAATTGGGCATCAAAGTTATTGATATAACCTAGATTTTTACCATCTTTTTGCACCATTATTGCACCATTGTCCTTATACGTTAAAGAAATAGTTCCAGGATAACTAAAGTCCATATTTTCCATTTTAACTACACTTGATGAAGAAGAAAGTGAATCTTTAACAGCAAGCTTTTCTATATCTTTAACCATATTAGGATAATTTGAAGCATTTATACCTGCAACAAGTGGAATAGAAGTATATGAAACTACACCATCCTTATCAACAATTGCTTTATCTACATCACTATACCCTTGAACAACTTCTTTTATCGTAGTTTTAAATCTCTCATTCAACTCATAATACGAAGTTTTTATCTTATCAATTGTATCTTTCATATCACAAAAACTCTGACTTGATGTATTAGAAGAGTCATAAACTTCTTTAGCACTTTTTACCTTTTCTCCTAACAAATCTATATATTCTAATAATAATTCTGTCTTAATATCTACTTTTTCCATCACACTTTTAAGAAAATCAGAATTTACAACTATCTTAGCCATCTTATATCCTCATCTTTTAAAAACGAATCACATAAATTGTCTAAACACTTACTAATATCTTCAAAACTATCTATCGACTTTTTTAAAAGAACGTGTAAGGCATCAAATTGATTTATATATGAAACTGCTGCATCTCCTTCCCAACCATAAGGAAGAGTTTTCATTACTGTATCTATTTCACTAGCAGTACTATCAGCTTTACTAGATAAATTTCTTATTGCAAAGCTAAGACTTTTGAGTTCATCTATATCAACACAAAAACTATCCATCTATAACACCTCCAAAAACCAACTGCAAAGTTTCCTTTATCTACTTCGTCTTTCACCTTTAGTATCCAAATCATTATTCTTATTATTTGCTTGTTGTAAGTAAAGAAGTCTAACTCCAGCTTCTCTTTCTAATATATTTAACTTCTTATCTAACATATTTAATTGATCCTTCTTAAGATACTCTCTATATTTGACAAAAACCTCTAATCTAAGTTTCGTAATTTCTGTAAGAGCCTGTCTATACCCTTCCCCTGAATCATCTTCGGTAGTAAAAACAACATTTATAAATTTAAGCAACCGAGCAAATTTCAAATCAATCTTTTTAGTTACTGTTTTTTCAATCATACTAGGATTAATAATAATCATTTTATTAACATCTATAGCATCTTTTATTTTCACTTTCTTTGGAGTAATATCATATCCAGTTAGTTTATCATACTCTAAATAGGTTATTGTTTTATCATTTTTATTTTTAACAATATAATAATTTTTCATAAACTCACCCTACCTTTCCAATAAATCTCTACGTCTTTCGAATGTTCTTTCTCTTTGTATTTTTTCTCTATACTCACGAATTTTTTTATGATCCCCACTAAGTAAAACTTCTGGAACCTTCATACCATTAAAATCTCTTGGTTTAGTATATTGTGGAAAATCAAGCAAATTATTATTAAAAGACTCTAAAAGATGACTTTCTTCTTCAATAACACCAGGCACTAATCTAACAACAGCATCAGTTATAACCATACTAGCAACCTCTCCACCAGTTAATACATAATCTCCAATTGATAATTCTATATCTACCAAATTTCTAATTCTTTCATCAAAACCTTCATAATGACCACATAATAAAATCAAATGTTTAACATCTCTTAAATGATATGCATCCCTTTGTTTAAAAGTATCTCCATCAGGTGTTAGCATTATAACTAAACTATCATCTGTTCTTATAGCATTAAGACAATCATATATTGGCTGAATCATTAAAACCATTCCACAACCACCACCATAAGGAGTATCATCTACTTTATGGTGTAAATCTTTTGAATAATCTCTAAAATTAATCAAATTTATCTCTACTAATTTCTTATCTATTGCTCTTTTTATAATAGATGATGATAAAAAACCATCAAACATTTCAGGAAATAATGTTAAAATATCTATTCTAATCATTTGTTACATCCCCTCTAACAAGTTTAGTTCAATTTTTTTACTACTAAAATCAATATTAATAACAAATTGTTCTTGATAAGGAACATATTTTTTTTCTGAATCATTTTCAATAACAAACAATTTATTCCCTTTACCACTTTCAACTATATCAACAAGATTCCCAACAAAATCATTGTTATTATAACAACTAAATCCTATTAAATCACTATCTAAGTATTCATTTTCTCCTAAATTTAAATCTTCTCTTAAAACAAAAACAGAAAGTCCCTTATATTTTAAAATCTCATTAATATTAGAATATCCAACTAAAGTAATCATTTCAAAGTTTTTATGATGCCTATAAGTTTCTATAACTTCTTTTTCTTTCTTTCTACCAATATAGATTTCCATATTTTTAACAAAGACTCTTTCCTTAAATTTAAAGTCAGATAACAATCTAATTTCTCCTTTAATACCATGTGTATTAACTATTTTACCTATATAAATATATTCCACATCAATTACCTCCTTGTAAATTCATATAAAATTATACTAGTAGCAATACTTACATTAAGACTTTCAACCATCTCATCCATATCTATATAAATATTAAAATCAACTAATTTTTTAACATCACTACTAACACCACTACCTTCACTTCCCATAATAAGGCAAAAACTCTTATTATCATTCATTTTAAAATCTTTAAGACTTACACCATTATTTACATCTGTTCCATATATCACGATACCAGAATCTTTAAGTTTTTTTATTTCTTCCAAAATATTACATCTAACAACTGGAAGATGAAAAATAATTCCTTGTGTTGCTCTTATTACTTTTGAATTATATAAATCAACACAATCTTCACTAAGTAAAATTCTATCTACTCCAAAAGCCTTAGATGTTCTAATTATTGTTCCTAAATTACCAGGATCTTGAATACCGTCTAAGACTAATGTCTTATTTTTACTAATTGATTCAAAAGAAACTTTTTTACATATTCCAACTACTGGTGAAAAAGTTGTAAGATCACTTAATGAAAGTAAGATATCTTTAGTAACAAAAGTAATCGGAAAATCTATATCGAATTCGTATGATTCAAGCACCAAACAACAAATAAGAGCTCCACTTTTTAATGCCTCTAATACAAGGTGTTCTCCCTCTACAATAAATTCATTATAACTATCTCTATACTTTTTTTGTTTAAGTTTTAAATACTCTTTTATTTTCTTATTTTCTAAACTAGATATATACATAAGCCTACCACCTACTTGTTATTATACCAAAATTATTCTAATAATCTCTATAAATCTTGAATAAAATCTCTAATTATATAACTTGCAATCAAAATACCAGCACTAGCTGGAACAAAAATAGCCGATGCTATAACTTTTGAATCTATTTTTTTAGGAATTTCACTAGAATAACAAACGAATATTTTTTTCTTTATTTTTAAATCTCTAGTATATTTTCTTAAAATTTTAGCAACTGGGTCATAACTAGTTTTATTTAAATCCACAATCGTAAGTTTACTTGGATCAAGTCTTTTTCCAGTTCCCATACAAGAAATAAATTTAATAGAATAATCTGATGTTTTTTTTATAAGAAGCTTTTTAGCCTCCATAAAATCACAACAGTCGACAACATAATCATATTCCTTTATATTAATCAAATCGATTGTATTTTTATCTAAGAATATATTAAAACATCTAATTTTTACTTCTTTATTAATACTTATAAGTCTTTCTTTTAAAACTTCTACTTTACTTTTACCAATTGTTGAATCAAGTGCTATTATCTGTCTATTTTTATTGCTTATACTAACAACATCGTTATCAACAAGTGTAATATTATAAACACCTGTTCTAACTAATGCTTCTGCAACAAAACCACCTACTCCTCCAACTCCAACTATCAGAATTTTTTTTATTTTTATTTCTTCTAGTTTGTTTTTTTCAATTAATAATTCCAATCTATCAAACACTAACGACACCATCCAATTCCAAGTTAAACATCATTAATTATTACTAAAACTTTATGCCATATTATATCACTTTTAATTATTTTAGTCAAAAAAAAAGTCCAAAGGACCGTTTTCATCAAACGATAAAACCTGCACATTTACAGGTGGGTGTTCATACATAGTTATTAGGATCCCTACTCAAAATTTGAAAGGTCTTCAACACAAACTATAGCTCCGAACTCCCGTATCGTTCATATTAGTCGGTTTTATATGTGATGATTCACGTATCCTCTAGACAATTATAGTATATCATACTTTTAAAATAATAATACTATCTTTTACAAAACTTTACGTTTTTTAACTAATAATATTTAAAAAAAATAGTACATAATTAAAATAAATACTTTCTAAACTTAACATTTCTATAGAAAACATTTTTACTAACCTATAAATAATTTTTCCTGTTTCATTTATTATAATGTTTTTATTACAAAAGGATTGTTTGATGTTCCAATACCACCAGAGATTAAAGTGTCTTTTGATAAGTTGATAACTGGACGAACCGAAAAGGCACTAACTGTACTATGAAATTGATATATACAACCATCATAAATCAGTGAAAATTCACTTACCATAGATGAAATATATGAAAAATAACTAGGTGTCATTGTCCAATATTTGTCAGTTGAATAAACAAAGCTCATTTTATTTAAAAATTTGCTTTTGTTAGTCATTCCAGCATATGCTAATTCATCTGCTGTAATTAAACCAACTGGATAAGTTAAAGCTTTGTTTCCTAGTATTTCATTTGTTCTTAATGTGAATAAATCCCTTTCTTTATTTGGACAAATATATGAAGGAGAGCTATCTGTTATAATTCTTTTGTATCCTGCATAAAAAGTATTAGTATCTAAAGATACACCATCACCATTATTAGCTTGTACAGCAAGACTTCTATCATTACAAAAACCAGAGTCTGCAATATAACTTGATAAATTTTTATCATCTATATTTTCTTTATACCATTTATCTAATTCCTGTTTGACGTTTGAATCATTGGTATTTTGATACACTTCATCATAAGTTGTTCCATCGATATTTCCATACATGTAGCCAACATATCCTGGTCGATATTGATTATTATTAAACTTTTTACTGCCTATCCCAAGTTCACTTCCTGTTGCATCAGCTTTTTTTCCAGCATATAAAAGTCTTATACTGCTATCCCCGTTGATTCTTATTATTCTCCAGTAACTATCGGCAAAGTAGACATAGTTATTTTTAACATTTCCTCGATAATAGTAACTTGTTCCATAATCATCTTCTGCTTTATATAACCCTTTATCTGATTTATCACTTTCTAATTCTGTTTGACTATATTTGTAACCTTTCATTCTATATCTAATCATTTCAAAAACACTACCACTAGAACCGGTTGTTGTTGTTTCTTCTTTAGTTGCTTCAGTTAGTTTATATATAGCTGAACAATTTGCAAAAGTTTGATTAAAAGATAATTTATCATTATTACTTATATTCGTATTCGTTCCACCAACACAATAATAATAATTTTTATTACTATAATCAGTTATCGTTGTTGGATCAACTAATATTGTATCTGTTAAAGTATA
>CANORV010000028.1 GCA_947569245.1 uncultured Mycoplasmatota bacterium
ATTTACATTCGTAAACCTCCTCCTAAAATAATTCCAGTTTTATTTTAAAATGAAAATTTGTATAAAAAAAGCTTTTTTTTCTTGATTTTCTTATATTTACATGCTAGAATATGAAACCAATGACATTAGTTTGTTGTGGGGGTAATAGGATGAAAAGAAGAATAATTACAATGTTTTTAGTTGTTGTAACTTTATTTGTGTTGATACCTAAAAATGTGTTTGCTAGTACAAATTCTAGCGTAAAAGCTAATTTAAGTGTTAGTAGTGATAAAATTCTTAAAGGACAAGCATTAGTTATAACACTTGGATTTGATGACTATAAAGATTTTAGAAAAGGTATAAACTCATATAAGGGAATGCTAGAATATGACGAGGATATCTTTGAGGTTATTGATCAAAACTATTTTGTTAATAAAAATAACTGGGAGAATCTAAAATATAATCCAGATACAAAAGAGTTTATTGCTATAAAAAGAGCAAGCAGTAAAACTCCAGAAGAAGTGGTTGATATTTTACTTATGGCAAAAAAAGATGCGAATCTTGGTCAGTCTACAGTTAAAATTAGTGATATAGTAGTATCAGATGGAAAAAAAGACACATCTGTTAATGATGTAAGTGTTAATTTTGAATTAGTAAATGAAATTTCTACAGATGAAGTGGTTAATCAAGAAGTATCTAAAGTTGTCGATAAGGTTACTGATAAAATTAAGACAGTTACTTTAGTTAATAAAAAAGATGATGATGATAAAGAAGATGTTAACAATAGTAAAGAAAATATTAATAATGATGATAATAAACTAAGTAATTCAGATAAAGAAGTAAAAAATGATTCATCTAAAATGGATCATATGTATATTTTTATCTTTGCAATCGTTGCTTTAAGTGAAATCTTATTATTTATTTACTTTATAGTAAGATTACAAAAAAATAATAATAACAACAATAGCAACAATAGTAGTAATAACAATAATAATAGTAATAACAACAATAGCAATAATAGTAGTAATAACAATAATAATAGTGATACTACAACTAATAATAATAACTCTAATTTTAGAATGTTTTTATTTATCATTTTAGGGGCAATGTTTCTTCAATTAGCTGGTGGTATATATGTTGCAGCTTCTTCGTTAACTGGTTTTTCTAATGATAATACACAAATTAATTATGATGATGTAGAAATTTTACAGTTATACATAATACATTTACTTGAACTTAATGATAATGATTTAAATGTTGCCGATATTAATGGTGATGGAAAAATAACTATGGCAGATTTAACTCTTATGGTTCAAACCATTGAAAATATTTTGGATTATGAAGTTACATTATCAAATATTGAAATAAATAAAATTTATCCAACCAAAGGTGAAGAAATCATTATATCATTTAATGCCGAAGTAACATATGATGCCCTACTTGAAAGTATAGTTATAAATAATCAAGAATATGAAGTTGAAAAAATTAATGATTTTGATAACCGTTATACAGTAAGATTAAGTGCAGGGGTTACATCAGGAGTTAAGGAATATAAAATAACACATGCTATTTTGAATAATTTAAAAACAATTGATATTAATTATGTAGAAAAAGTTGATGTTTTAAAAAATGTTCCAACTGTTAATAACTATCAAGTTTTAGAAAATGTAAGAGATCAAAAATTAACTGTCACATTTGATTTAGAAGATAAAGATAATAGTATAATATCTGCTAAAGTATATATCTATGATGAAAATAAAAAATTAATCAAAGTAGCTAATGCCTTTAAAGGAAAAAACAAAGTTGAAATAGATGTTTTAGATAGAGCAAAGTATCAATTATTTTTAGATGTAAAATATGACTTAGATACTAATACATTAAAAGAAGAAAATCATACTGGTAATTTGACTTTACAAAAAGAAATGGTACTTGTTACTAATTATGATATTAAGATAAATAATATAAAAACTTATAGTAACGGTCTTGAAAGTAACTATTTTGAAAAAGATGAAAACATTCAAGTTAGCTTTGAAAGTACAAACAATACTAAATATGTACCAGTAGAAGTTGTAATAAATGGAATCAAATATAACGTAATAAAATATGCTAATTCTTACATTGTTAATATAAATGGATTAACTAATACAGGTAATAATCAATTTACTATTCAAAAAGTTTTACTAAGTAATGGTAGAACACTTGAAATTAGTGATAGTCAGTTTAATGTTTATATTACTAAACAAAAACCTACTATAGATGAAAGTAGCTTTAAATCTATAGAGAATGTTGATGATAATTACATAGATTTAGAATTTACTATCAATGATTCTGATTCTAGTATAAATAGTGCTTTATTAGCTCTTTATGATGATAATCTTAATTTAATTGATAGCAAATTAATATCAAAAAATGAAATTATTAGTCAGTCTAAAATATATAAAAGACTTACTACTAGAATGAGTAGAAATTATAAAGTTAAATTAATTGTTAACTATAGTCAAACTGATGAAGAAGAAAAGTCTTATGTTTTACTAGAAAAAGATATAGTTTCTAAACCAAGAGCAATTATTACTAATGCTTATACATCAGTTTCTTACTTTGAAAAAGGTGGAATAGTTTTCCTTACATATGAAGTTAGTACTAATAAATTAGAAAAGATAACTAAAATACATGTTAATGATACAGATTGTATGACTAGAAAGTTAAGTGATGGAAGATATCAACTTATATATCAAGCTAGTAAATTTAGTGGACTTCAAGAATTAAAATCAACTAAAGTAACATTTAGTGATAACACAGAAGCTAACGTTTCTAATGTAGTTAAAATAGATGTTTTAAAAGACAAACCTATTATTACAAATATTGAACAAGAAGATGATGAGTTAAAATCTGAGATTACATTTAACTTTGATGTTATCGATAATGATAATAGCTTTATAAGCGGAAAAGCAGTTTTAACTAATCAAGAAAATGGTTTAACATTAGAAAAAGAAATTGTGTTAGGACATAATAACTTAACATTTAATTGTTTGGCAAATACTAATTACAAATTAGAATTTAAATATTCATATGACCGTGATACAAATGCATTAGAGAACTTAGATGAAAATGATAATAAAGTTTTAGATGAATTAGTATTTACTAAAGATATTTATTTAGATGTAGTATATAAGTTTACTGTTTCTAATATAAATACATATGATAGTTGGCATCAAACTAAATATTTTACTAGTGATGAGGTTGTTATAATTAGATTCAATAGAACAAATGATAGTAATGTTGATCCTTCATTTGCTACTATAAATGGTAAAAAATATGCCGTTATAAAAAATAATGATATGTATGAAATAAGGATAACAGGCCGCAAAGAATTAGGATTTAAATATATTATTCTTCAATCAGTAGAGTTAAGTAATGGTGAAGTTATTGAAATTTTAGAAAATAACAAATTGATGATTGATGTTGTTCTTACAAAACTTTATCCATCATATAATAAAACTAACTTAGATTTAAAAGATGAAGATATAGAAATTGAAACAATAGAAAATATTGAAAATAATTTTGATACTAACTCTAGTAGTGATATTTATAGTACTATAAAATAAAAAAGTTCAAAAGTTCAAAATTCAAATGATTTTGAACTTTTTTTGATATTCAATAAATTTTGACATTTTTTTTATAATTATTAATTTATACTTGTTTTAGGTGATTAAAATGAAAGTTAAAGTTATAGATGAATCTCATGAAAGTGATTTAGAAGCAAGTGTTAATAATTTTTTAAGTAGTGGAAAAGAAATTGTCGATATTAAATTTCAAGTTGCTACTTCTATTTTTAGTGATGAACAAGTTTATTGTTTTTCAGCAATGATTATTTATATTGATAAAAATACAGATGAATAGTAAAATATAAGTAGGAGAGTAGTATTATGAAAAAGTCATTTGTGTTTTATTCTTTTATCTTTTATTTCTTATCTTTAATTGTAATAGAAATAACTAACCCTGCAGATGTACTTTTTAATTATGCTATTTTTTATGGAATTATTATAATATTAGAAGCTGTTTCTTTAGGAGTTTCTTATATTACATATAAAATTGTTAATTACTATGATATTCAAAATAAAATATTAAGTAGAAATTATACTTTGTTTACAATTTTTAAACTAATAATTATAAGTGCAATTATTTTCTTTTTTGCTTTATACTTATCATCTTCATTTATATCTAATATGATTATTTCAGATAATAGTTTAGAATATATATTTAAAATCTCTAGTATATTGATCTTAATCTTGCCATTTATTGGAATATTACGTGGTTTTTTATATATTACCAAAGTTAAATTCTTAATAAAATATTATTATTTGATTGCTAGTTTTTTTAAATTTGTAATTATATTTATAATTAGTTTGGTCTCTTATTTTAGTAAAATGGATGTTTTGACTGTTAACTATTGTTATATTATAGCAATTACTACTTTTTATTTGCTTCTTCTTTTACTTCTTTTTATACTTTTAAGAAGAATATTAAAAGATAATTATAATAACTCAGTAAAATTTGAAAAATATCATGAAAAGAGGGAAGAAATTTTAAAAAGAATTAAAGTTTATAGTTATCCTATGATAGGAATTATTTTGTTGTTAATGATGTCATTTGATGTTTTATATTCTAATTTTTTAATTAAAATGGGAACTAATATTTCTAATATTAAAAATTATTCAATAATTACATGCTATGTTGGAATTTTATTTAATGCTTTTTTTATCTTTTCAATATTTTTGATATGTGATTTTAGAAAAAATACAAAAAAAGAAATACTAAATAATCTTATTAAGGCTCTTAGTATATCCTTGGCATTTTCAGTATTTGCTTCTATTGTTTATAATTATTATCCAATTTATAAGTATTTTATATATTTATGTCCTTTGCAATTACTTAATATAATTGTTTTAATGTATTTATATAATCAAAATAGAAGAAAGATTATTTTAAATACCATTAGCTTATCTTTTATTATTAAACAATTTTTTAATTTTGTTATTATTCATTACTTTAAATATACAGAGTTAGCAAATTATAATGCTTTAATTACAAGTAGTTTACTTGCATATTTAATTATGTTTGTAATTTTAATAACATATATTATTATTACCTATAAATTAGATGGAGAATTTTTTGTTAAGTCTTTATTTGATATTTTTGCACAGTTAATAATAGTTACAGTCATTATTTTGCTACTTAAACATATTATTTATTTTGAAAATGTATTTTGTGGTTTTTTATACATTATTTTGGGAATGTTTTTATACTTAAAGATTAGAAATTATAAAAAAAGAATAAGATAATCAATTAAGATATTTTATTCTTTTTCTTTGCTATTTTTTTAATTATTTTTCTGTATATTGGGACAAGTTTTGTAAAGACAAAATACATTAATTTATTAGTTATTAAGTCAAACTCTCCACAAAACTCTATATAATCTCCACCAAATTTCTTCTTAAAATCATGTAGACCATAAAGTGGATTATCTTCAGTTGGATTTCCAATTGTACCAAATTGGTCATATACTTCTAATTTTTTGTTATGGCAATATTCTAAATGAGTTTGATAAACCTTATAATTTGAACCAGTTTCACTCAAAATATTATGGTTTCCGGCATATAAAACCCAAGCTTTATTAGCATATTCGATGATAAAATGAGCATTTAAAATAATAATACTTCCATATTTTTCTTTATCTTCAGTATACTTTTTAATATCTAGATTTAATTTGTCATATTGTCTATTTAATTCTTTTTTCTTGTTGTTTTGACTTTTACTTGGTGATTCTATTTCATTTAAATTTTTAATTTCTTGTTCTAATAGTTCTTTTTTATTTTGATAACTTTTAAGTATTTTGTCAAGATTTACTGTTCCTAAAAAGATATTACAACAATTATCTTTATTCCATATCTCATATAATGAATTATAGTATGATAAATCATGAGAAACAAAATCTTTCCTATTTTCGGTTATTTTCATTAATTCATAAAAATCTTTAATATTTTCTTTGGTACCAATTGATACTGATACATCTAAATCATTTGCTTTTTTTATACGTTGTTTGGTAGTCTTTGAAAACTTTTCTTCAATTTCCTCAATTGGCTTTGTTAAATCAATCCTAAATGTATAGCGTGGTTGAAATAATTCAAAATTTTTAGTAAAACCTAAATGTTTGAAACCTTGTTTTTTTAAATTGTTTAAAATATTATAACCATCATATGGCAAGGATAGTTTATTATTTTGATCATCTGTTTTATTTAAAATAATATCAGGATCAATTTTTAAAAATATGGCTTTATACTTTTTAATATATTTTTTTATTTCGGTGGTAAATTCATTTAAAAGAGTAGTATTTTTAAAATCAATTACAAATCCTCGTGGTGAATAAAAATACGAATAGCCAAGGGGTAATTTTTTTTGTAATAGAAGTGCAGTACATAGTAAATTATCTTTATCATCTACTAGTCCAACATAGTGTGGTATTAAATTTTTTTCTTTTTTTGCAAATTCTCCCCAGGCATAGCTTTGTAAAAAGTGTGATTTTTCCTTATTAAACTTACAAAAATTTTCATACTTTTTTTTATCTATATCAAAAACAAATTTCATATTATCACCTTCTATACTTATTATAACCTTTATTTATTAACTTGAAAAGGTGAAATTTATGTATAAATAAAAAGTATCATTGGGATACTTTTACATCATATTATAGGAATCTGTTTGGTAGCTTTGAAAATCATTATTGAAAGGTGTCGGTCTATCAAGTTGATTTACTCTATTGTTTAATCTTCTAACTTCTCTTTCTAATCGTGTAACACGATTTTCTAAATTTCTGATTGCATTTTGCATATTGTTAGGATTATTTGGAAAATTTGGAAAATTTGGAAAATTGGGAAAATTTGGCATTTGTTGCATATTAGGTCCCATAAATGGATATTGATTATTATTCATGTTTCCTCCTTTATTATTCATATTATTATATGCTATAATAACAAGTAGGTGATATTATGCGACTTAGAAATGTAAAAAATAAACAAGAAATAATGGATGCTTCTAATTATTTAATCATTAACCCAGAAAAATATAAAGGTACTTGGAATAAAGTTTTTAAAAATAATAATCCAATTTATATAGAAATCGGTACTGGAAAAGGAAACTTTATTATTGAAAATAGTTTACGTTATAAAAATATAAATTTTATAGGTATAGAAAAATATGATAGTATTGTATCTAGGTGTTTATTGAAAATACCAGAAGGGATTGAAAACTTAAAAATAATTAGAATGAATGCTTTATCAGTAGATGAGGTATTTGATCATGAAATTGACTTAATATATTTAAATTTTTCTGATCCTTGGCCCAAGAAAAGATGGCATAAAAGAAGACTTACGAGTGAAGTATTTTTAAAAAAGTATGATAATATTTTTAAAAATGTCAAAAAAATTGTCCAGAAAACTGACAATCAGGAATTATTTGAATATTCAATAGAATCACTTAGTAGTTATGGATATACAATATCATCAGTGTCATTAGATTTACATAAATTAAAGGAAAATGATAATATAATGACTGAATATGAAGAAAAATTTACAAAGAAAGGCTTGCCTATTTACAGATTGATTGCTAGTAAAGATGATGTAAAATCTTAAAAAAAGATTCTAATTATAGTAATTATTTGTTATAATTAGGTAAGAGTAGGTGGATTATGAAAAAAATATTTATTTTACTCTTCGTTATCATTTTGACAACAGGTTGTAGCATGTACAATATTGTTAGATTAGATGATAAAACTATCCAGGAAATTGTTGATTTAGTTTTAAAAGATAAAAAGAAAAGAGAAAATGTTTCATTAGATGGATATGCTTATTATTTACCTAAAGGTTTTACCCTTTCAGAGAAAAGGGAAACTAATTCTATTTTATATTATAATAAATCAAAAGTGTATCTTTATGTAGATGTTGTTTCATACTATCATAAGGCACCTAATGTTGATTTTACTGTTAGTCAAGATTCCTACTATTCAAGAAAATTAGATATTAATGGACTTGATGGATATTTAGAAATTACGAGAATTGATTCAGGCTATTTTATTGAATATATGTATAATTATGCAAAAATAGAAGCAATTATAAATATGAAAGATTTGAAAGTTGCAATAGCTGATTTTTCAACAATTCTTAGAAGTGTTACATATAAGGATACTATACTTGCAACGTTAATTGGTGAAAATATACTTGATTATAATGAAGAAGTCTTTAATATTTTTAGACCTAAACGTGAAGAAGGTAGTTTCTTGGAGTATGATGAATCTTATGAAGATGATGATAAGAACAATGTAGTAGATGAGGATCAATTACCAATAGATGAGGAAATACAATAAGAAAGAGGTGCTTTTATGGGACTTTTGGAAAAGTTAAAAAATACTTTTTTTGAAGAAGAAATCGTTGAAGTAGAAGAATCACCAAAAAAAATTAAAAATGATAAGGGACCTAAAGAAAAAGAAAGACGTATAAAAAAAGAAATAGTAGAAGAAGAAAAAGAAGAAGTTGTACGTGAGGTTATCAAGGAAACACCTATTAAGAAAGAAGTTTCAGTGAAAAAAGAAACTGTTGTTAAAAAGGAACCTGTAAAACAACCAAAAGAAGTTGTAAATGCTTTGTTCGATGATGATTTTGATGATGTTAAAGAGGTTTTTACAGAACATTCATTAACAAAACCAGATACTGATTTTAAGTGTTTTGATGATGATGATTTTATTGATATTGAAGAGCCAGTCAAAGAAAAGATAAAAAAAGAAGAAGAAAAATCACAACAAGTTTATGCTGGTGCTAAAATATATACGCAATATGGAACTGGAATAGATAATGTATCCAAACAACCTTATTCACAACCTAAAGAACAAAGATCTGGTTTTAAACCAACACCTATTATTTCACCTATATATGGAATTTTAGATCAAAATTATAAAAAAGAGGAAATCGTTGATAGAAAAGAAATTAGACCTAATAGTAGTTATGTATCAAGGAAAAATGCCGATTTAGATTCAGTTAGAAATAAGGCTTTTGGTGAATTATCTCAAGATTTGGGATTAACTAGTCAAGAACCAATTGTTATAGAAGAAATAAGAGATGAACCAGTCTCAATTGAAGATAATTTACTTTATGATATGAATGAAGTTAATAATACTCCAGCAGTTGATAAAGTAACAATTGCTGATGCAGAGGAATATTTTCAGGATTTAGGGTTAGAATATAATGTAGATTACAAAGATGCAAAATATGAAAAGGCAAGTGGACGAAGAGTTAATTCAACACCACCACTTGATGATATTGAAGAGGATGATTATTCTTATGAAAAACCACCTGTTAGTAAAGTAAATACTGATGATGATGAAGAAAGTGGTAGTTTGGAAGATAATTTATTCGATTTAATAGACTCAATGTACGAAGAAAAGGAGTAGGTAAATGGAAGCACTATTAGAAGCAATGCCAATTGTATTATATTTTCTAGGGGCAGTTTTATTAGTTGTATTAATTGTTTTGGTTATTAAATTGATTGGAACAGTAGATAGAACAAATGAAGTTTTGGACGATATAGAAAAAAAGACTAAATCACTTAACGGTTTGTTTGATGTAATTGATACTGTTACAGATACAATGTCTATTATTAGTGATTTTGTAGTTACAACAATTACTAGTTTTCTTGGACATTTTAGAAAAGGAAAAAAAAGAAAAAAGGAGAATGATTATTATGAGTAAAAAAAATGATGAATTATTAGAAAGAAAAGATAATAAGCGTAAAGGTGGTGCTGGTAAATTTGTACTAGGTGCTTTATTTGGTGCTACTATGGGTGTATTATTTGCTCCAAAAAAGGGTAGTGAAACTAGAAAGCAACTAATGGATAAATTTAAAGAGTTAGTTGATAATGTTAAAAAAATAGATGTTGATGAAGTAAGATTTGAAATAGAAGAAAAAATTGATGAAATTAAAATGGAACTTTCAGATTTAGATAAGGAAAAAGTCTTGAAAATTGCTAAACAAAAAGGTGAACAAATTAAGTCTAAAAGTGAAGAGTTGGTTAATTTAGCAATAGCTAAAGGTACACCAGTTGTTCAAAAAGCAGCTGAAGATGTTAGACAAAAAGCTATAGAAGTTGTAAAAGAAGTTTTAGATAAATTAGAGAAAAAAGATAAATAAAAGATACAGAGCGTATCTTTTATTTGTAATTGAGTGAAAAAAGCTTTAAAAAAAAAGTTATATATGTTATTATAATTTTGTGATTATTTAATTGTGATTAACTAATAGTAGTTTTTAGTGGATTTTTTAGAGAACTTGTGGTTGGTGAAAACAAGTATTTCTATAAAAACGAAGTTACATAGTTTGGAGTTAAATCGGTTGTTACGTTATAGCTTTTGAGTGTGTAAATAGAATATATTTACAAATTAAGGTGGTAACGCGGAAGTTATAACTATTCGTCCTTATTTTTGGGAGGAATAGTTTTTATTTTTTGGAGGAATTTATTATGAATATTGAATATGAAGTAAGATTACTTGAAATCGAAAAGGAAAAAACCATTCAAAAATTAGAGAGTCTTGGAGCAGAACTTAAGTGGGAAGCTTTGCAAAAAAGATATACATACGATTTTTCACCAGTTATTAAGGAAAAGTGGATTAGACTTAGAACGAATGGTAATACTTCAACTCTTACTATTAAAAATATAGTTTCATCTAAAATTGATGGTACACAAGAGTTAGAAATTGAAGTAGATGATTTCGAAAAAACTAATTTGATTTTAAAAGAGCTTGGTTATGTTCCAAAGGCTTATCAAGAAAATAAGAGGTGTCAATATGTTTTAGATGGTGTTGAAATTGATATTGATTCTTGGCCTTTAATTCCTACTTATATGGAAGTAGAGGGAAAAAGTGAGGATGAGGTTTATAAAATACTTGAGAGGCTTGAGGTTGACTATAAAAATGTAACATCACATTCAGTTGATGAAATATATAAGTATTATGGAATTAATTTAGATACTATTAAAGAATTAAGATTTGAGGAGGAATAATATGACATTTTTTGAGGAATTAAAATGGAGAGGTTTAGTTAAAGATATAACTAGTCCTGAGTTAGAAGAAAAGTTAAATAAAGGTGGACTTACCTTTTATTGGGGAACAGATCCTACTGCTGATAGTATGCATTTGGGACATTTTTCGTCTCTTCTTATGGCAAAGAGATTAGAGAAAGCTGGACACCATCCAATTATTTTGGTAGGTGGTGCTACTGGCTTGATTGGAGATCCTAGACCAACAGCTGAAAGAGAAATGATTTCAAAAGATGCGGTATTGAAAAATTTCGAAGGTATAAAAAAACAGATTCAGAGTATTTTTGGATACGAGGTAGTAAATAATTACGATTGGTCAAAAGATATAAATTTTATTGATTTTTTACGTGATTATGGTAAATATTTTAATGTTAATTATATGATTAATAAAGATATTATTAAAAGAAGATTAGATAGTGGTATAACTTATACAGAGTTTTCATATATGATAATGCAGGCACTTGATTTTGAATATTTATATAGAACAAAGCAATGTTTAATGCAGGTTGCAGGACAGGATCAATGGGGTAATATTACGGCAGGTGTTGAATTGATTAGAAAGAAACATGGTGATTTGGCTTATGCCTTTACAATGCCACTTATAACCGATAAAGAAGGTAAGAAATTTGGTAAGAGTGAGGGAAATGCTTTATGGCTTGATAAGAATAAAACATCAAGTTATGCATTGTATCAATTTTTGGTAAATGTCGATGATGAGATGGTTATTAGTTATTTAAAAGCTTTGACTTTTCTTACTAAAGAAGAAATTGATAATATAGAAAAAGAACATCTTCTTCATCCAGAAAATAGAATTGCTCATAAAGCTTTAGCACAATCTATAATAGAATTTTTACATGGTAAAGAGGAATATGAAAAGGCATTGGCTATAAGTAATGCATTGTTTAGTGGTAACATAAAAGATATTCCTGTTACAGAACTTGAAGTTGCATTTAAAGATGTCGATCATTTTTCATTTCAGGATAGTAGTTTAGTAGATTTTTTGGTTAATGCAAATATTTGTTCAAGTAAAAGAGAAGCTCGTGAATTTATAACATCAGGTACAATATCAATTAATGGTGAAAAATGTGTAGATGTTGAGTGTGTAATTGATAAAAATTGGTTATTGAATGACAAATATGTGGTAATTAGACGCGGAAAAAAGAAATATTATCTAGGAATTTACGAAAATTAGTTTCTTTTTTGCCTTTAAAATGCTATTATAATGGTGGTGATTTCGTATGGCTAGTAAGAAAAAAAAGAGCAGTGTAAAATCTGTTAATAATTCAAAAAAAATAACAGTTGATGATTTAAAAAAGAAGAATATTGCTTTGAAGAATAAAAGTAGGAATACTACGGCAAAAAATGATTCTAAAAATAAGATTAAAACAGTTAAAAGTGTTAATGAAATCAAAAAAAATACACCTAAAAATGTTATAAAAGAAGTAAAAAATGTCGAAAACAAAAACATTAAGAAAAAAGATTCTAATATAAAAAATAAATCTTCAAAGAAAAATAATGATAGTTTAAGTAAAAATGATAAGAAAAAAGAAATTAAAAATACTGATAAAAAGCTAATTAATAATAGTAATAAAATTTCTTTAGATGAACAAGTATCAAAAACAGTTAAAGACACTAATATCGATTCTTTTAGCAATAACAGTGTATCAGTAGATGAAGAGATTTCTAAAAATAAAGACTTAGAAAAAGAAAAAAAACAATTAGGAAAAGTAAAGTTAAGTATTAATTTTGATAAGTTTTTAGATCTTGCAAAACGTTTTAAAAATAAACTAATACTTAATAAAATAAAATCTAAAAATGTTACTAGCAAAAAAAAGGGTTTAAAAAAAGATAAATTAAAAATAAAAAAGAAAAAAAACAATATAAGTAAAAAGAAATCAGTTTTAAAAAATAAAAACAAAAAAAATAAAAATAAAACAGGTATTTATAAAAGTAATAAAGACATTGAGACACAGTTAAGAAATACTAAAATAAAAAAATGGCTTAGTATTATAGCTTTTGTTTGTGTAACTATTCTTGTTATTGAATTTGGAGTTTTTATTTATATGAAAATATTTAAACCAGGTGATGATTCTTACGATGCTTTAAATTCTATAATATTTGATGATACTTCACTTGTTTCTGTCGGAAGTAGTTATTTTAAATATAGTTCTAATTTTGATGAAACTAATCGTATTGAAAAGGGACGTTTAGTTAGATTTGACAAACGTGGAAAATTAGAATTAGAAGTTCAGTATGACAGGGGAATCAATAGTACTTTTACCTCTGTTGCTCTTCATGATGATGGCTATTATGTTGTTGGTAGTAGTGAATTTTCTAAAGAACAGGAAAATGATCAGATAAGGGATGCTATTTTAGTCAAATATTCATTAGATGGTAAAAAGCTTTGGGAAAAGTCATATAGTGTACTTTCTGATACAAGATTTAATAAGATTATTGTTGTAGAAGATGGTTTGATTGTTGTCGGTCAGAGTATTTATCAAAATATGGAAATGGGAAACCATAGTACTGGTGGGGGAATTATTGTAAAATATGATTTTTCTGGAGAAATAGTTTGGTCTAGTAATCATGGTGGTAATAAATCAGGTAATTTCAATGATGTAATCTTTTTAAATGATTCTTATTATGTTGTTGGAAAAGACTCTAAAGATACTGGGGTATTAGTTAAATTTGATAGTAATGGAAAATATATTTTTCATAAAAATTATAGCTATACCGATTATCTAGGATTTTCATCAATTGCAACTGATGGAAAAAATCTTTATGTTGTTGGAAGTAAAAAGATATTAGATGAACCAGAAGATGAGTTAGAGGATAGTAGTCGTAGTACTAAAAATACTGATGCTTTAATTGTAAAGTATAATTTAGATGGTGAAAAATTAGCAGAAAAGACTTTTGGTGGAAGTTCTTATGAAAGATATAATGCTATTCAATATTTCGGTGGTTCTTTGTATGTTGTTGGTAGTACATCAAGTAATGATAGCGGACTTCGAGTATCTAGTAAAAATGGAGAAATTACAGCAATGCTTATAAAGTGTGACACTAATTTACAGGTAACTCGTAAAGATATTTTTGGTGGTAGTAATGATGATAATATGCTTGATTTAATTACTGATGGAAGTAATGTTTATATGGTAGGATATAGTAATAGTAATGATAGTAATATAAAAACTAGTCATGATAATGGAAGTGACTTTATTAGTAAATTAATAAAGGTTGATTATCGTTTTAGAATTTTGATGAAGAAGTAGGTAAAACTACTTTTTTATTTGCTTAATATGTGGTATTATAATAGTATTGAAGATAAAGAGAGTTGGTTACTATGAATCCCTTTGAGAAATTATTAGATACTTTTTCAATTAATGAGTTAAAAAAAATAAAAAGAATAATTACTCAGATAGATAGTAAGTATTCTAAATATGAAAATATTGATATACGAAGTTATAAAAATATTACAGAAAGTTTTAAGGAAAAATACGAAGAAACTAATGATTTGGATGATTTACTTCCAGATGCTTATGCTCTTGTTAAAGCTGCTATAAAAAAGGTTACTGGAAAAAGCTTGTTTGATACTCAGTTAACAGCTAGTTGTGTTTTAAATGATGGAAATATTGCAGAAATGAAGACAGGTGAAGGGAAAACTTTAGCACTTATTGCTTCTGCTTATTTAAATTCTTTAACTGGAAAAGGAGTTCACATTGTTACATCTAATGAGTACTTAGCTATGAGGGATAGTGAGGAAGTAAAAAGT
Organism: uncultured Mycoplasmatota bacterium; assembly: GCA_947569245.1. GTDB lineage: Bacteria > Bacillota_I > Bacilli_A > RF39 > UBA660 > CATKEA01. Next base: position 14,886 of record CANORV010000028.1, read on the forward strand.
ATTTTAAATATACTTGGTGTTAGTGTTGGATGTGCTGTTACTAAGGATAAAAATGGCAATGTTCTACAGGGAAAAGAACAAGATGATAAACTAAGACAAGAGTTTAAGAAGGATATTGTTTATACGACTCCTAGTGCTTTAGTATTTTCTTATTTGAAGGATAATTCAGCTACAGCAAAAGATGATAAGATTTTACGTGAACTTAACTATGTTATTTTGGATGAAATTGATTCTTCCTTGATAGATGATGCTAAAAATCCTTTTATTTTATCTGGTAGTGTTAGTATACCAAATGGTATTTATCTTGAAGCCCAAAGGTTTGTTTCTACTTTAAAAAATTATTCACTAAATTCTAGTATTTCTAGTTTTAGTCTTCAAATTCAAGAGCTTCTTAGTAATGGTTATTTACCAAAGAATAATTATCATTTTGATTCTTATAGTAGTGATAGTGATTATAATTGTGATATAACAGATGAAGGACTTAATAAGTTTTATAAATTTTTAAGAGATAATGAAAGGCTTAAAGAGTTTAAAAAAATCAAAGTAAAAGATAAAAAGGGAATCATTAGAGAATATTCAATGGATGAGAAAATTCCAGATAATATGATAGATAATGTTATTTATGATGGGCCAAATACTTTTTTGGCATATGTTAAGAATGCTATGATTGCTAATAATTGTTATAAACATGGTCGTGATTATGAAATTGTTGATGGAGAAATTAAACTAGTAGATAGAAATACGGCTAGGATTTTACCTGATAGTAAGTTAGAAAAAGGTTTACATCAAGCAATAGAGGCTAAGGAAAGAGTTAATATTACTAATGAAACTAAGAGTTTTGGTAGTATTACTTATCCAAGTTTTTTTAAGCTTTATACTAAAAAATCTGGACTTAGTGGAACAGTTAAGCAAGCTGAAAAAGAGTTTAATAATTTGTATGGACTTGGTGTTGTACAGGTTCCACGAAGAATTCCTTCTAAAGAGAAAAAACTTGGTGTAGATTTGTATAGTAGTGCACAGCAAAAGTATGAGGCTATAGTAAATCAGATTCTTGCTTGTAAAAGGACAGGTCAACCTATTATTATTGGTGTTGATGATGTTGATTCATGTCAAAAGCTCGATAAAATTCTTAATCTTCATGGGATAAAACATAATGCACTTAGTGCTCGTAATGATTTTGAAGAGGCTAAGATAATTGAAGAAGCAGGTAGATTTGGTGCTGTTACAATAGTTACTCCTATGGCAGGTCGTGGAACGGATATTAAACTTGGTGGGACTCTCGATGGTAGAATTATGGAAACTAGAGCTATGAGAGAGTTTGCTTTAAATAATGTTGATATTAAACAGGTTAATGAAGAGGTTAAATATCTATATAGAGCTATACATGTCGATGTAAGAGATTCTAAGAACTCACGTAAGAAAATCATGGAACTTGAAGAAGGTCGTGGAGATTCTAAGATGGTAGAAGCTTATAATAAGGAAATTAGATTCTTAAAGGGAAAAATGATAAGTAGTAGGATGTCAAAGTTTTTAGATAATTGTAAAAACAATAATGTTTCTAGTGAGTTAAGTGCTACTTATAGACGTATTTATGATGAACAAAGAGAGCTTGCTAATAGGACTCAAGTAGCTGAAGCTGAAAAAATAAATAAACTTGGTGGCTTATTTATTCTTGGTACAGAGATAAGCCGTTCTAGCAGGGTTCAGGACCAACTTACTGGACGTGCTGCTAGAAATGGAGAAAATGGTTGTAGCAAATTTATTGTATCTTTGGATGATGATTTTTTTAAGAATGGTTTACATCCAAGTAAAATAGCTGAATATAAGAATGCTGTAATTGAAAAAGGAAGTAAGTTAGTTAAAAAACTGGTAGATAAGATTCAATTTAATATAGCAGATGCCGATTCTAAATCTAGAGAAATGCAGTATAGGCTTGATGCTATAGATGATAAGGATAGAAGTGCTTATTATAAATATCGTGATGGTATTTTAGAGTGTGATGATATGGAAACTAGACTTAATGAATTAATGAGTGCTAGTATTGACGCAACGATTGATAAGATTGCACCTTCAAATAAAGTAAGTGAAGATGAGTTACGTGAAGTTGAATCTAAGTATAGGAATATTTTGACTACGCCAGATTGTTTTAAGGATACAGGAATAACTAAAGAACAGTTAAAATTGTATTTGAAGACTTCTGCACATAATCGACTTAGTCTTTATAAAGTAAATAATGGTGATAGTTTTGAAAAGTTGGTTAGGGAGTCAACTTTGAATGTTGGTGATGAGTTATGGTGTGATTATGTCGATTCAACCAAAGATAGACATCGTCTTGCTTCATTAAATACTCAGTCTCTTACTGAAAGAGGTTCAGCACATGGAGATATGTTTGTAGAGTATGAATTTATTGCTAATGAGTCTTTTTCAAATTTTGTTTCAGATTTAATGGATAATGTAACTGTATCAGTAATAGAAAAAGCAAATAAATATGTAAGACAAATTGATGCAGGTGTTGAAAGAGTTACTAATCAAGAAAATGTTGATTATCAAGGTCGAAAGAAATAAAAATATAAGATTGTAGTTGAAAATATGAAGAATTTAAATTTTATAAAAAATGTCTGTGAGGCAGAATAAAGGACGTATTAAAAATCTATATAAAGAAGGAAAATTTTTAAAAGTGAATTGCTAAGACTTTATAGATTTTACTTTAAAAAACATTTATTGAGAACTATTTTGTCTTTATAAATTAAATCAATAAAAAAACTGGTTCTATAATAAATAGTGTTGGTGAGTAAAATCACTGACACTATTTTTAGTT